>NZ_JAMYSA010000054.1:0-42159 GCF_040321735.1 Mesorhizobium sp. M0293 | reverse complement strand
TCACCACCGTGCCATGGCCGCTCGCCCCTCAGAGCAAGCGCCGTTCTCTCTCCAAAACTTTTTGCAGAACCTTCAGCACACTATCTGCGCGGCAAACCGGTACCAGATCCGGATGCCGAGCCGACCATTCCGTGCCACTCGCCTACCAGCTCACCCTGAACCCGACATTCCCGCCATAGGTCTGCACCCGATCGGCGAATTTGCCGTCGAAGGTAGAGAATACCGATGTGTTGCTGTCCCAGTTCAGCTTGATGCCGGCATTGACGGCGACCGCGTCTTCCGCCGCCGCAAGGCGTAGCCGGTACCGCTCGGAAGATTGGTTCGACCGAGCGGTCCGGCTCGAACCCATGCAGCCGGCCCATAGCCGCGAAATTTTTCTTCAGGCGGAAAGGACTGGCATCGGCTCCGCGACCGTTTCGGCCAACATCTCTCTCTGCACGGCCAGGAAGAACCTGCGCACTTCATCTCCGGCTGCTGTTCTGTCCCTGCCGGATCCGACAATGAGATCGAGTAACTCCGACGCCTTGGCCCTCCAGAACGAGGTGGCGGTCTCGCCATGCAGATTGCCGAGCTTGGCGGCAACCTCTCTGACCAAGAATACCTGACGGTCGATCGGGAATGCACGAACTTTTTCTGGGGACATCTTCCGAACCATGAGACTAACGCAACGAATCAACCATTGCCCAAGCAATGGCGTAGCCGGCAAAGTGGAAACGGAAGCTTAACGGCGCTGAAGTTGACGCGTGCCAGTGCAGTCTTCGGGGACGAACGGGCGCAGCGATACGCTCACGACAACGCCGTGAGTGTTCAAACGCAATCGCTGACGTTGCAATCGGGGCAAGCGAACCGGTGGACGGGGAGCCCTCAGGCCTGCAGCGCCCTCGCCTCACCGCCGCGCTTGCGCGGCGTCATCATATCCCTGGCCATCAGTCCGCTCGCGCGACAAAACGCCATGAACGCCCGGCAGGCATCCTCGGTCCTGACCACGTCCACCGTGGCGCCAAAGCAGGCGTTGAACGCTTTCTGATAGATCGGGCCCTGACGGCGCGCAGGCCAGTCCTGAAGAAAATCGAGCGCCTGTTCGACCCCGTAAATCTCCTCGACTGGCAGGCCGGGCGCGGGTGCGATGCGCACCGGCACCTCGAATTGCAGTCTGTCCATTTCCTATCTCCCGAACTGGCGTCACCGAGGCAACGCCGTTCGTCGTCAAAAAAGTTGCTTTGGTCGGCTTTTGGCTCAGAAATGTGTCGTCACTTGGGTCGCTAGAAAGGAAAGCAAACCGGGCAAAAACCGGCAAGACATCGCCCTATCCAGGACGAATATCCCGGAGCGCGACTGCATTGGGCAGTTCTTCCTTGAACCTTTTGCCCTCAAGTGCCAAATCTGGGGAGATTTTCACGTCGGCTCTCTTGCAGGGCCCTACCGGCTACACGGACAAAATGGTCACCTATCTCGACGCCGCCACGGCACCGCTCAGAAACACCGGACAGATTCGACTCTATGGCGAGGAGGGCTTTGCCGGTATGCGCAAGGCATGCGACCTCACCGCGCGCTGCCTCGACGAACTGGTGCCGATGGTCGAGCCCGGCGTCACCACCGAAACCATCGACCGCTTCGTGTTCGAATTCGGCATGGACCACGGCGCGCTGCCGGCGACTCTCAACTACCGCGGCTACACGAAATCGTCCTGCACCTCGATCAACCATGTCGTCTGCCATGGCATCCCCGACAACAAGCCGCTCAAGGATGGCGACATCGTCAACATCGACGTCACCTATATCCTCGACGGCTGGCACGGTGATTCCTCGCGCATGTATCCGGTCGGCACGATCAAGCGCGCCGCCGAGCGCCTGCTCGAAGTCACCCATGAATGCCTGATGCGCGGCATTGCTGCGATCAGGCCTGGCGCCCGCACCGGCGCCATCGGCGCCGCCATCCAGACCTATGCCGAGGGCGAGCGCTGCTCGGTGGTCCGCGACTTCTGCGGCCACGGCGTCGGCCAGCTTTTCCATGATGCGCCGAACATCCTGCACTATGGCAGCGCCAATGAGGGCGTCGAGATGCGGCCCGGCATGATCTTCACCGTCGAGCCGATGATCAATCTCGGCCGGCCGCACGTGAAGGTCCTGTCGGACGGCTGGACGGCGGTGACGCGGGACCGCTCGCTGTCGGCGCAGTACGAGCACACGATCGGCGTCACCGACACCGGTTGCGAGATTTTCACGCTGTCACCCAAAAAGCTCGACCGCCCGGGCCTGCCAGCTTAAAGCCCGTCGTCTAACGCGGCACGAGGCTGTCTAATGACGGTTGGGCACCGGGACCATTCGGCAGGTCGATGGTGACGACCAGTCCGTTGGGTTGGTTGTCCTGCAATTCGATTCTGCCGCCGTGACCCTGGATGATGTCGGCAACGATCGAGAGGCCCAGGCCGAAGCCATGCTTCGATGCAATGCCGCGCGACGCATCTTCCTTGAAGAATGGTTCGAAAACACGGGAGCGCGCCGTCATCGGAATGCCCGGTCCATCGTCGCCTACCGTGATGTGTGCCGCCATGTCGGTCGCCGTCAACGCGACCGTGACATTGCTGGCGAATTTGACCCCGTTGTCGCACAGATTCGCGATCGCTCGCGCCAGCGCATTGGGCTTGCACCAGCCCGGAAGCCTATCCGGTCCGGAATATGAGACTGGAAACCCGACATCGGAGAATTCGGCACAGACGGTTTGCAGAACGCTGGCAATGTCGGCGCGCTGCAGCTTCTCCGTCGAAACATCACTGCGCAGATAGGTCAGGGTCTCGTCGATCAGGACTTCGATGTGCTGGACATCGGACAGTATCGCGGTTCGGATGGGGCCATCATCCATGCGCTCGGCGCGAAGCCGCAGCCGCGTCAACGGCGTACGCAGATCATGACTAACGCTGCGCAACATGCGCGTGCGGTTTTCGATCATCGTCCGGATACGCGTTCTCATCCTGTTCAGCGCGCGCGTCAGGCCGACCATTTCTACGGAGCCGCGTTCGACGAAAAGCTCGTTGCCATTCTCGATCTCGGCCGAACCGACGGCTGCTGAGATGCGCTTCAACGGGTCCGTCACGGCCCATACAGCAAACAGCCAGATCAGGACGGGCAAGACGACGAAAGCCATGAACCTGTAGAAAGTGACGCGGACGAAGCCTGATGTCAGAAAAGAATCGGGCATGCCGAAATGAGCCAGGACGTCTCGCTCGTCCAGATCGACGACAAACGCGTATCGACCGCCGATCCTTATCCAGCGTCCGTCAATCGCCCCCCTGTCGATTCGGAAAAGCCATTCGATACTTCGCCATTGCAGATAGGAGTGCGGAATGCCGCGGATCTGTTCCTTAGACAGTATCTCGAAATCAAAACCGGCCCGCATAGCCGTTGCCAAAATTGCGCCACGCGCCGCCCCCACTGGCGTTTCGCGCAACAAGGCAGCCACAATGGCAGTCCGTCTGGCGCTATCTTCCGCCACCGGAAGGTCAACGTTCTCTATAAAATTTTCGACGACCGACCCGACGGACATGATCACAATCACCGCGATGAAAATGATTGCCGTGAACTGCCCACGCACGGATTGTGGCAGAAAACGGCGAATGAAGCCCCTCATGCTTCCTCCACCGTCGCCGTGAAGATGTAGCCGCCCAACCGGACAGTCCTGAGAAGCACCGGATCGCGCGCGTCCTTTTCGATCTTCTGGCGGATCCGGCTGATATGAACATCGACGCTTCGTTCGATCGGTCCGGCAAGGCCGGCATGGGTTGCGCCGAGAAGTTCCTCGCGAGAGAGAACCCGGCCCGCATTGCGGCAGAACGCGAGCAGCAGATCGAATTCATGCGTCGTCGTCGCAACCCGCGCGTTGCTCGGATCATGCAATTGTCGGCGTATAGGGTCGAGACGCCAGCCGTTGAAGCGAAGCACCTTCGATCGGTCCCGCTCGTCGGGAGCATAGGCCGTGCGGCGCAGCAACGCCCGTATCCGGGCCGTCAATTCGCGCGCGCTGAATGGTTTCGTCACATAGTCATCCGCACCGATCTCCAGTCCGAAAATACGGTCGATTTCCTCGCCGAGCGCGGTCAGCATCAGGATCGGAACGTTCGTTTTCGCGCGAAGACGGCGGCAGATGCTGAGGCCGTTTTCACCCGGCAGCATGACATCCAGCACGATGAGGTCGAACTTCTGGTTGCGAAGCGCGGCATTCATCTGGACTCCGCTCTCGGCGATTTCCACGATCATGCCGTTGTCGGTGAGTGTTTCACCCAGTATGCGCGCGATCTCGAGATCGTCCTCGACAATGAGGATACGCCAACCTTGCCCCGCCGATTTGGCTTCGGCGCTCAAATCGCTTTGGTGCCGTCGCTGTGCCATGTCGGAGTTTATCTAGCCTGCATTGGCGCCTGGGAAGGCGTCAGAACCGATATCCGACGAGAAGCATCCCTGAAGGCTGGATCTTGTCGACGACAACAGGGCTGTCGGCGGCGTCACCCAAGAGAACGCCGACCCCCGCTTCGCCGCGCACCATCCAGTTCTGGTTGAGCATATATGTGGCGGAAATCGAAAAATCGGCGCGCTTCAAACCCGCGCCGGCGTCATAGCGCGCCAGTCCCGAGCGAGCCGACTGTTCGGGCGTGACGCCGAAATAGGCTTGCATATAATTTTCGTCGGCGAAGACGGCCGACGCGCTGGCGCCGATCAGCAACGATTGGGACAGAGGTTGGGTCACCTCGATCCCCACCTTGCCCAACAGGCCATCGCTGCCGCCGATGGTCTTGTCCAGTTGCGCGAAGATTTCAGCCGGGCCGAACTTCGCCGCGGCCTTCGCGCCGACTGTCGCGCCCATGTCGACATCGCCCAAACCGCGCAGGTGATCGGAGTCGTCTTCCTGGCGGCCCATCTCATAGCCAAGCCGCGCACTCAATGCGAACGGTCCTTGGTCATAGACGGCGATGTTGGCGCCTGTCGGATCGATCGTCACCGTGTCGCGAAATGTTGCCGTGACGAAAGGCACCGGCATGATCTTGAACTCGTCGCTGCCCTCGTATTTGGGGGCGATGATGGCGCCGCCGCCAAGCACGACATGCCAGTCAGCCAGTTTCTGTTCGACGCGCCCAAAACGGGAAGGCTCGGGCGGCGGGCTAAAATCGTCGGAATTGACCGCAATGGCGTCGGCCGCCAGCGCGACCCCCGAATGCGTTGAAAACAGAATTGCCATCGCCGCAAGAGAGGCCCGGCCGGCGAATATTCCAGAATCGATCTTGGCGAACATGCGTGCTCCAGAACAGCGAGGCGGCGAGCCCCTGATGCTCTGACTATTTCAGGTGAAAGTGGCTGCATGCGTGAAGTGATGTTAAGTTTTGTTGCGCAATCGTGGTTTCATCTTGCCGCCGTATAAGAAAGCCGGAGGCTGTTAGCGGGAGCCGCCACCACCTGTCGCGAATCGTCTCGTGATCGGAGAACAGAACTGTTTCAATCCAGGCCGGAACGGTTCTAATGTCAGCGCCGGAGCAATGTGGGCGGCATATGGGGAACACGAGCGACGACGACGAGCGGAGTTTCTTCTCCGAAGCGCCGATGCGGCCAGCGGCGAAAGCCAAGGCGGCCGGCGAAAAGCCACATTATCTCGGCCATCGCGACCGCCTGCGCGAGCGCTTTGCCTCGGCAGGTCCGGACGCCCTGCCCGACTACGAACTTCTGGAACTTCTGCTCTTTCGCCTGATCCCTCGCGCCGACACCAAGCCGGCGGCCAAGGCGTTGCTGGCGCGCTTCGGCACGCTGGCAGAAGTGCTCGGGGCGCCGGTTGGCCTCTTGCGGGAGGTCAAGGGCATCGGCCCGGCGGTGGCGCTTGATCTCAAGATCGTCGCGGCAACCGCGCAACGCATGGCGCGCGGCGAGGTGCAGGGCCGCGAAATCCTCTCGTCCTGGACACAACTTCTTGCCTATTGCAGGTCAGCCATGGCCTTAGAGGCGCGCGAACAGTTCCGCATCCTGTTCCTCGACAAGAAGAACGCGCTGATCGCCGATGAGGTGCAGCAGACAGGCACCGTCGACCATACGCCCGTCTATCCGCGCGAAGTGGTCAAGCGCGCGCTCGAACTCTCGGCGACCGCCATTATCCTGGTCCACAACCACCCGTCAGGCGACCCAACACCGTCGCGCGCCGACATCGAGATGACGAAGGAGATCATCGACGCGGGCAAGCGGCTGGGCATTGGCGTGCACGACCACATCATCATCGGGCGGAAGGGATATGCCAGCATGAAGGGCCTGCTGCTGATCTGAGTGGTGAGTTCCAAAAGGTGAGCGCCTGAGCAAGCCGTGCCGCCTTGGACCCGCGATCCGGTCACGGCGGATCGGTGTTGCAACTGCCGGCCACTTGGTTGACCGCTTCACCGAACCCGGCGAGGTTGAAATCGGCCTCGCCGCGTCCCGACAGCAGCCCGAATCGCCACGAAAGCTGGAGCCGGTCGGCGGCAACAAGGCGCCTGATGCCATCGGCGCCATCGAGCACCAGCATCCTGCCGCGCGGCCCGACCGACCAGCTCTCATCGAACTTGCTGCCTTGGTCGAGCGTGACCGACATGGTGATCTTGCGGCTGGCCGAGACACCGTCATTCAGTTGCAGCCATTCGGTCCAATGCGGCTCGCCGTTTGCCCGGCAGGCAATCGTCAAGATCGGGCTGTAGCTCAGGGCCCCGCCCCCGGTGATCAGCTTGTTGGTGGCATACAGCGAGGCCGTGACGAGGCCGTCCTCGCCCGTTTCGAACCGCCAATTGTCAAGCACGGCTTCGGCACGGGCAATGCCGCAGACCGAGACCAGGATCAACGCAACTGCCGCAGCGTATCCCATTTCGACGAACAGCCTCAACACGTCCTCCAACAACCCAAGCGGCTGCAATAGAAGCGCAAATAATGATCAAAGCTTGGTCGCCACAGGCCGTCGTGCGCAAAGCGCATCGGCTGTTGCAGTTTAGCAACGAAAAGGCCGCCTCGAGGGCGGCCTTTCCTGTTCCAGTGAAATGCTGGTGTTATTCAGCGTCCTTGGCGGCCTTCTTCTTCGGCGCGGCCTTCTTCTTGGGCTCTTCGGCGTCGTCGGCCTTCTTGTCGTCGGCCTTCTTGGCGGCGGCTTTCTTCGCCGGCTTCGCCTTGACGGCGGTTTCGTCCTCCTCGTCGTCGGCCAGCAGCTCTTCCTTGCTGACCTTGACGTCGGTAACCGAAATCTGGCCGAGCAGATGATCGACCACCTTCTCTTCGAACATCGGCGCCCGCAACGTGTTCAGCGCTTCCGGGTTGTTGCGGTAGAATTCGAAGACTTCCTGCTGCTGGTTGCCCGGATAGCGGCGCACCTGCTCGAACAGGCCGCGCTGCAACTCCTCGTCCGACACGGTGACGCCGGCCCTCTCGCCGATTTCAGCCAGCACCAGGCCGAGGCGCACGCGGCGCTCGGCAAGACGCAGATACTCGGCACGCGCCTCTTCTTCCGTCGTCTCTTCGTCGGCGAAGGTGCGTCCGGCTGCTTCCAGGTCGCGATTGACCTGCGCCCAGATGTTGTTGAACTCGGCGTCGACGAGCTTCGACGGCGCCTCGAACGAGTAGGACGCGTCGAGCTGGTCGAGCAACTGGCGCTTGACCTTCTGGCGCGTCATGGCGCCGAACTGGTTCTCGATCTGGCCGCGCACGACGTCGCGCAGGCGCTCCAGCGACTCCAGGCCGAGGTTCTTGGCCGTCTCGTCGTTGATTTCCAGCGCGCCGGGCTGGGACACTTCCTTGACCGTGACGTCGAAGGTCGCTTCCTTGCCGGCCAGATGCGCCGCCTGGTAGTTTTCCGGAAAGGTCACGGTGACCTGCTTTTCGTCACCGGCCTTGGCGCCGACAAGCTGATCCTCGAAGCCGGGGATAAACTCCTTCGAGCCCAGCACCAGCGGCTGATCGGTGCCGGCGCCGCCATTGAAGGCCTCGCCGTCGATCTTGCCGACATAATCGATGGAGACGCGGTCGCCAATGGCGGCCTTGCCAGTCTTCGGCTCGTAGCTGCGCGCCGATTCGGCAACGCGCTGGACCTGCTCGTCGATCTCGGTATCAGGCACGTCGAATACCTGGCGTGTCACCTTGATGTCGGAAAAGTCCTTGATCTCGATCGCCGGAATGATCTCGTAGTTGAGGCGGAACTCGAAATCGGCGCCGCCAGCCAGGATCTTCTCGGCTTCCTTCTCGTCCTCGGTCATGATGACTTCGGGCTGCATGGCAGCCTTTTCGCCACGCCCGGTGATGATCGAACGGGTCGAATCGTTGAGGATCTCATTGACCACTTCGGCCATGAACGACTTGCCGTAGACCTTGCGCAAGTGCTGCACCGGCACCTTGCCGGGACGGAAGCCGTTGATGCGGACCTTGTTCCTGGCATCCGAAAGCCGCGCCATCAGCTTGGCTTCCATGTCACCGGCCGGCACGGTGATCTTGATCTCGCGCTTGAGACCGGAGTTGAGCGTTTCGGTGACCTGCATCGTAAAACCTTTGTTTTCACCAATGAGACTGCACGGCCTCTGCCGTTTACAGCCTGCCGGTATATTCTTGCCGGGAATGGCTTTTGGTACGGAACCTGGCGATTTGACCGAAAATACGGCTCAAACTCTCCCAAACTGCGTTCCAAAATGTGAATAAGTTCTTGTTTTTCCTACTTCTTATCACATTCTGTAGAAGCGGATCGTCGCGTCCCGTCACATTTGACACGCCTTTTGTCACAGGCGAGGCTAATTTTCAACAGTCTTCGCATTCCGGCGAATAACCAACATTCTGGCCCTAACCCAACATCATCTTGTCTGACATTGACAGAATGATGGCTACATGGGATTGCCGGTCCATGCGGATGTGGCGGAACTGGTAGACGCCCTGGATTTAGGTTCCAGTGCCGAAAGGCGTGGGGGTTCGAGTCCCTTCATCCGCACCAAATTCTTGGCCCCGAGTTTCTTCCTGACATCAGTGCCTACGCTTCGAACACTTGCCTAGTAAGCCACTCTGCCAACCTGGCAAGTTCCGGCCCCAATACACGGTCGGCATCGACCGGCGGCACGATCTTTCTTATATCCGCGACGAAAGCCTGAAGCGCCGGCGGCGGCGCGCGTTCCGTGACGTAGAGCGCCTGCGAGGCCATCATCGCCAGCATCGCCATGGCGGCATCGACGCAACGGCCGGCGGTCGCTTCCTTGGTCCATGCGAAGAACGCCGTGGTGGCAACATCGTCCTGCCCGGCGCCAGCGGATTCCGTTCCGGGAATGAAGGTGCGCTGCGCCACCAGCTTGGCTTGCTCAAGATAGCCGGTGATCGCCATCGGCACATAGCCGACATTGCCGTGGCCGTCGCTGTCGGCTGAGTGCCGTCCGGCCATCAAGAGGTCTGGCAGCAGCGACACCTTGCCGTTCAGGAGTTTTGAGGCGTGACGGTCGCAGAGCAGGCAGATATCGGCCCATATCGCTGCCAGATCGTCCAGTGCCGGCGTCGCCATGGCGTTGTGATAGCCGCCGGTGCTGATGCAGCGGCCGAGCGGATGCGCATCGTCGGGCGGGATATAGACCGGATTGTCCGATATCGAGGCCAACGATACGGTGGCCGCCCGCTCGGCTGTCGACAATGCGCGATGCGCCTGGCCGAGCACGCGCGGCACGATACGGTAGCTGACCGGCGCCTGGTAGTTGCGTCGCCCATCGCCGGCGCCGACCAGAAATTCCCGCAACCCGCGCAGTGCCGCTGCTTCATGCTCGTCACCCCAGAGCATGTCGAGAGCCGCGTCGTAGTGCTCGAGCGGCGCGCGAAACGCTTCGATCGACAGCGCGAACACCTTTTGCGCCATGCGGAGGCGGCGGCGCGCAGCGAGCGCTGCGTCCGCCACCAGAGCGGCAGCGCAGGGCGAGCCGTTGATCAGCGAGCCCCGTTCCTTGACCTCCAGATCGAAACGCGTCGAAAGCTCGGCAAACAGCGGATAGAGTGCCAGGATCTCGCCGGCGCCGCCCTGGCCAGAGGCTGGCACCGTTGGCATCGGCCCACCATCGAGCATTGCGGCCACGGCAAGCGCGATGCGCGGCGTGGTGGCGGCATTGCCCTCAATGAAGTTCGTCAGGCGGGCAAGCGCGATCGCCCGGACCACGCGATCCGGCAAGGGATCGCCGAACGAAGTCGCGGCGGCAAACGCCTTGATGCGCGCATGACGGTCCCGCTCGTCGAGTTCGAGCTTGCGGCTCGCCAGTTCCCCCATGGCGGTGGTGACGCCATAAATGACCGGTGGCGGGTCGGATTCAATCAGCTTGAGGAATGAAGCGCGGCATTCGGCGATGCGCCGCAAGGCCGTTTCACCGATCTCCACCGTGTCCTGCTTCCAGGCAACGCGGAAAACAGTGTCGAGGTTGATGTCCTCGCGCGTCGACAGGCTAACTGGCATGCTTCACACCACGGCAGGAAGGGACACTAACAACGAACACTAATAGAGTGGTTCCTCGAACAGCGTCTTGTCGCCGTCCACCAGCGCCTTGATCTGCGCGGTGCCGTCACCAGCGAGCGCGAGCCGGATCCCGAATGGCCGCACCCGCATGTCGTTCTGGATCGCCATCCCCTCGCCTTCCGGCAGGTAGAAGCGCTCGATGCCGTAGTCCGGCGCGATGGTCGCCGCTTCGCCGCGAAGATCCCAGCCCTCGGCGACGTGGCCTGATATATCGGCTTCGTCGGCAGTGGCCGGCGTTGGCGCCTTGCCTAACCAGGCCATCGTCGGCTGCCAATAGCCATCGGCACCCTTCTTCAGGCGGACGACAATCGGGGTGTCGTCGCTGGAAAATTTATCGGGCGGAATATCAGCGATCATTTTCACCGGTATCCGCGAAATCTCATAGCCGAGGATGATGTAGTCGCCGCGCAGGAGATCGCGCGGATCGATGGGTTCGACCTTCAGCAGCACGTCCTTGCCGTTGCGCAATATCGCCGCCCGGCCGGCGATGATCCAGCTCAGGAAACCGATCTGGACGAGCGCCAGCACCAGCGCCGAGATAACAAGTCTTTTCCCGGTCATCATGCCGTGGCTCCCCCGGTGACTGGACCCCTCATACGTTTTTCGACGCGGATGATGACCAGCGCAAGGATGCCGAGCAGCACCGCGGCGGCCAGGAAAAAGCCGGCCGTATCGAGCATCGATTGCAAGGTCACCACATAGATGATGGCGAGTTCGAAGGCGAAGCCGGCATAGGCAAGCCAGCGCAACCCACGGCTCTCGCGTCCTGCCAGGACGACTGCCGCGACTATGCCGGCAAGCGCGACCACCGAAGCGATGGCGAAACCACTGTTATAGGTGCTCTCGTCAGCCAGTTCGAACTGGATCATCGCCAAGCCGGTAAGGAAGCCGAAAAGCGCATGCAAGGGCAAGCGGCCGCCAAGCTGCACGATTCTGTCGACCGGGTCCGGTGCGACGACAGAGGCCGCGAACAGGAGCATCGAGACGATGACCAGCGGGATCGCCACCTGCAGCGTATCGTGGTTGGTGACCAGCAGCACCAGATAGAACAGCACCGACAGGATGATCAGGTGCCGTGCCGGCTGGCTGCGGGTCCAGAACGAAACGGCAAACAGCACGATCGCCATGACGACGAAGGCATGCGGAAATTCGCTGCGGCTGTAGTAGTCGAAGCCTTTCAGGAACAGCCAGGCATCGGCAATGCCGACAGAAGCGACGGTCAGCGGGTTCGAACGCAGCGCGACTGCCGCCAATGCCGTGCCGGAGCCCCAGGTGACCAAAGCCGACGCCTCGTCGCCGGACAGATGATACATCTGGCCGATCAGCGCGATCGAGCCGCCGAAAGCGGCTGCCGCCACGATCCACAGCGCCTCGCCGATCGCCGTATGGTCGCGCGTCTTCAACAGCGCGCCGCCGACATAGCCGCCAAGGATGACCGCGAAGAGTGCCAGAACGCGCGCCAGCCGCGGGATCGCGTCCCAGTTGGCGGCGACGAAAATCAGGATGGCGGCGCCGAACAGCAAGGCAGCCATCATCGCCAGGATCGAGCCGAAGCTGAGCGACTGGCGCTCGTTGGCCTCGACATCGCGCGCCAGCACGTCGGCCGTCGTGGCGTCGATCAGCCCGGCCTGCTGCCAGCGTGCGATATCCGCCCTGACCCGCGACGAATAACCCGCCATGTCGCTTCTCCCCCGGTTTGGTCTTTTTTTCAGCCGACCCGGTCAAACCGTTGACGCAACGGCATTTTCCGATTCGGGTCTTTTTGTGTCAGGTCCGTGAACGCGCGTTAATGCTGCATTGCACAATTTGCATTGCTGCCATGCAGCCATAGCGCTTTTAAATCGATATGGGTCCGCCTATTTATAGTTCGTACACAAACGGAATGATCCGCAAGAAAGACGAAACGAGAACTACCATGAACCTGATCCGCAACTACCGCAACTGGCGCCGCTACAGGGACACCGTGTCCGAGCTGAGCCGCCTGAGCAACCGTGAACTGACCGACCTCGGCATCAGCCGCAGCGACATTCCTTACGTCGCTCGCAAGGCGGTCTAATTCTTCGGACCGCAAATGGTCCGAACCAGTTTTGAAAAAGAGAACGACAATGAACCTGATCCGCAACTATCGTAACTGGCGCGTTTATCGCGAGACGGTTACCGAGCTGGGTCGCCTTTCGAACCGCCAGCTGCATGATCTCGGTATCGTCCGCGACGAAATCAAGATCGTCGCCCGCCGGGCGATCTAACCAGAATTTCGCCAGGGTCGACCTCCTCCCCGACCCTGACGGATCCGGTCAACCTTCACCTCCTCCCGAGGGTTGACCACAAAAACGGCGCCCGCCGCACCTCCTCCCGCGGCGGGCGCTGTTTCCCCGGGCAAAAACAAATTTTGCCCCAAAGGGTTTCGCCCCTTTCAAAAACAGCGAAGAGATTTCGTCAAAGCCGACCTCCTCCCCGGCAATGACGAATACGGTCGGCCTTCACCTCCTCCCGAGGGTCGACCCCCAAAACGACACCCGCCGGACCTCCTCCCCCGGCGGGTGTTGTTGTATTCAGGGGTTGATTCTTCGAGCCGCTGTTTGCCCCGCACCACGCACGGCAATTGCAATCGCCGCATCAAGCGATTATTCCGGCGCTCATGAGCAAAAATCCCATCCATATCATCGGCGGCGGCCTCGCCGGCTCCGAAGCTGCCTGGCAGGCAGCGCAAGCTGGCGTTCCCGTCATCCTGCATGAAATGCGGCCCGTTCGCGGCACCGATGCCCACAAGACCGATAGCCTGGCCGAGCTGGTTTGTTCCAACTCCTTCCGCTCCGACGACGCCGAAAACAACGCTGTCGGCCTGTTGCACGCCGAAATGCGGCTGGCCGGCTCATTGATCATGAGCGCCGGCGACGCCAACCAGGTTCCGGCCGGCGGTGCGCTTGCCGTCGACCGCGACGGATTCGCCGACGCGGTGACGAAAAAACTCGAAGCACACCCGCTGATCACCATCCAGCGCGAGGAAATACCGGGCTTGCCGCCGGCGGATTGGGATCAGGCGATCATTGCCACGGGTCCATTGACCGCGCCCTCACTTGCCCAGTCGATCGCCGAAGCAACCGGCGCCGATGCGCTCGCCTTCTTCGACGCGATCGCGCCAATCGTCCATTTCGACACGATCGACATGGATATCTGCTGGTTCCAGTCGCGCTACGACAAGGTCGGGCCCGGCGGCACCGGCAAGGACTACATCAACTGTCCGATGGACAAGGACCAGTACCTTGCCTTCGTTCAGGCGCTGATCGACGGCCAGAAGACCGAATTCAAGCAATGGGAAGGCACACCCTATTTCGACGGCTGCCTGCCGATCGAGATCATGGCCGAGCGCGGCGTCGAGACGCTGCGCTACGGGCCGATGAAGCCGATGGGGCTCACCAATGCCCACAATCCGACGGTAAAGGCCTATGCCGTCGTCCAGCTACGACAGGACAATGCGTTGGGTACGCTCTACAACATGGTCGGTTTTCAAACCAAGCTGAAGCATGCCGAACAGGTGCGCGTCTTCCGCACCATACCGGGTCTCGAAAACGCCGATTTCGCCCGCCTCGGCGGCCTGCACCGCAACACCTACATCAACTCGCCGACCTTGCTGGACGCCTCGCTGCAACTGAAGTCGCGTTCGGGCTTGCGTTTTGCCGGCCAGATCACCGGCTGCGAAGGCTATGTCGAAAGTGCTGCCATCGGCCTGCTCGCCGGGCGCTTCGCGGCCACTGAGCGGCTCGGCCAGGCACCGTCCCTGCCGCCGCTCACCACGGCTTTCGGCGCCTTGCTCAATCACATCACCGGCGGCCACATCGTTTCAGACGACGAGCCGGGAAAGCGTTCCTTCCAGCCGATGAATGTCAATTTCGGCCTGTTCCCGCCCGTCGAAGCCCCTAAAGCCGAGGGCAAACGCATGCGCGGCAAGGACAAGACCGTCGCCAAGCGCCACGCCATCACATCGCGTGCACACGCCGATTGCCGGCAATGGTTGGGGTTGGCGGCGCAAACGGAAACGGCCGAAGCGGCGGAGTAGCCAGCTTTCTCTCTGATTGGACCTTAGGCGTCAAGTAGGATACTATCCCACTTCTTGCCTAAGAGAGACAGCCATGGAATCCGCCGAGAAACTATCCGTCACCGTCACGCCCGCAATGGCGCGCATGATCCGCGACAAGGTCGAAGATGGCTCCTTCGGATCGGCCAGCGAGGTCATCCGTGCAGCCCTTCGCGCCTTCCAGCGCGAAGAGGAAGAGCATGCCGAGCGCATGGCGTCGATCAGAGCCCGGGTGAAGGCGTCGATCGAGGATACAAGGCCGGGCCATTCGGGAGAAGAGGTTCGCACTCACCTCCGGGGACTCTTCGCCCAGTATTCGAGCCGTGCTGATGATTCGGCGGCTTGAGGTCGAGTATCGTGAAGATGCCAGAAATGATTTGGCCAACATTTTCAGACATATAGTCGAGGCCAGCGGAAGTCCTGACGTCGCGCTGAAGTTCGTTCTGCGCATCGAAGACCGGTGCCAGAGCATCGGCAACGCGCCTCGCGGCGGTCGTTCCCGCGACGACATCCTGCCAGGATTGCGAACAGTTCCGTTCGAGCACTCTGCAGTCATCGCTTACATCGTCGACGATAACTTCGTCCGCATCGTCAACATCTTCTATGGCGGTCGCGACTATGAGACTCTGATGCGTGATGGCGGATCGAGCGAACCATCCTGAGGCGATAGTTATTCAGCCGGCTCCGCACCTGCCATCGGCAGCCCCGGTTTGCCGGCCTCGCTTGGATTTCGCCTGACATAGGCAGCCTTCAGCGTCTCCGACGTTTCGCGCGAGCCGTCATGGCTCCAGCCGGGAGGCTTGATCAGATAATTCAGGCGCTCGTTCAAGGTCAGGCCGGGCGCGAAGGCGTCCCTGAACATACCGATCCATTCATGGAACGCCACTTTCAGCGGATTGAAGGTGCCGAGATTCCTGACGATGCCATAGCGCGGCCGGTCTTCTTCCAGTTCCCCGACGAAGGTGCCGAACATGCGGTCCCAGATGATCAGCGTGCCGGCGTAGTTGGCGTCGAGATAGCGCGGATTGGTGGCGTGGTGGACGCGGTGGTGTGACGGCGTGTTGAAGACGAACTCGAACCAGCCCCACATCTTGCCGATGGTCTCGGTGTGGATCCAGAACTGCCAGACCAGATTGAAGCCGAAGGTGAAGGCAATGACCGCCGGATGAAAGCCAAGCAGCACCAGCGGCGCCTGCAGCACGAACATGAAGGTGAACAGCCCGGTCCAGCTTTGCCTGAGCGCCGTCGACAGATTGTAGTGCTGGCTGGAATGGTGGTTGACGTGCTCGGCCCACACCCAGCGCACCCGGTGCGCGATGCGGTGATAGAAATAGTAGCGCAGATCATCGAGCAGGAAGGCGGCGAGGAACACCCAGACCGACAGGCCGAGATTGAAGACGCGGAATTGCCAGAGCCACAGCAGCGCCCAGTAGGACACGACGCCAAGCAGCAGCCCGGCAACGACATTGCCGGTGCCCATCATCAGGCTGGTCAAGGTGTCGCGCGTCTCGAACGATCCCTTGGCGCGGCCGGTTCGCACCAGCCAGAGCTCGATCAGGATCGCGGCAACGAAGAACGGGATGGCAAGCTGCGTGACTTGCGGAAAATCATAGCTGTCCATCATGCAGCCTCTCTGGCGGAACTTGGATGTTGCGGCTGAAGCGCTTTCAGCAAGCCTTGCGCATCCGCTGCGCTGGCAAAGCGGAAGCAGCCGCCCTTCCAGGTGAAATCGGCGAGCCGGAACGAGACCGTATTCACATCTCCGAAGTTCAAAACCGCGACATCTTCGGGCGTGACGATGCGGGTCAAAAAGCAGTCGCCGACGCTATGAACGATCCCGATGCGCCCTAGCCCGATATCCAGAAATGCGGTCCTGGCATCCGCCGTCAGGCGCACCAGCGTCACCTTCTCGTCAGGAAAATCCTCGGCGAAGCGGCTCATTGCTTGATCGGCGCCGGCTAGCGTCGCCGTCTTGCTGCCGCCGGTCAAATGCACCGCGGCAACCGACAGCGCAATGCCTAGGGCGACGATCGCGACCAACAAAGGCAAGCTCATGAACGGGTATCTCCTCCGGCCGGCCTGTCGTCTGCGGCAACAGTTTCGGCTCGGGGACTCTAGCATGATTGACGTTTACGTCAAAATGCCGGCCAGCCCCTGGTCGCACGACGCAACAACAGCCAATGCCGGCGCAAGGCCGACAGCCGCGCCACGCCGTCGAGCGGCGAGCCGCGCTCCATTTTCGTGAGATAGGCGCGCGACAGGGCCAGCGGCAGAAATGCTGGACGCAGCGAGACCGGCAGAGCCGCAGCACCCTGCTCGAAGGCGGAAAGATGGTCCCGCGCCAGCGCCATCATCGCCGCCACCGCGCGTTTGGCGCCAGGACCGCCGTCGCCAGTGAGAAACTCCTGCGGCGAAGAACCTGCCGCAGCAAGGATATCGGCCGGGACAAAACACTGTCCGCGTTTGCGGTGCAACGGCAGCAACAGCAGCAGGCCCGTCATCGCCTGCGCGCAGCCGGCCCTGCCCGCCAATTCGGCAAAGCGTGGCGCCTCGCCGGGGTCGAGCACCATCGCCGCAAGCTGGATGAGTGCGGCGGCCGTCTCGCCGCAATAGCCTTCCAGATCGGTGCGCGATGGCATCGGGTCGTCGTAAAGGTCGAAGATGCGCGCATCGAGCATGTTCTCGAAGGCCGGCTTCGGCAGATTGAATGTCGCTATGGTGGCATTCAAGGCTTCGGCTGTGGGATGGCCGACGCCCGCTTCTCCGCCGGCGGCAATGACATCGCGCCACCATTGCAGCCGCACCTCGCCTGGCAGCGCCTCGTGGATGCGATCGCGAATGCCAGCGATTTCGGCATTGAAGGCATAGAGCGAAAACAGCGCGTCGCGCTTGTCTGCCGGCGCATAGAGCGCGGTGAGATAGCGGTCATGGTCAGCGGCGCGCACCGCGTCCATGACGATTTTGGCATTCTCGGACATCTCAGTCGACGGCTATGAGCGCGGCAGCTACGGCGCGCTCTTCCGCCAGAAGGACATTGTAGGTCCGTACCGCTGCACCGGTCGACATCGGGTCGGACGCAATGCCGGCCACCTTCAGCGCGGCCCGCAGTGCGGCGGGCAATGGCCTGAGATCCCTGCCCATGCCGACCAACAGGATCTCGACCTTGTCGGCCTCAGTCAGCAGCTTGTCGAAATCCGCCACCGTCAGCGCCAGAGGATCCTCCGGTTCCCAGCCATGGATGCCGGATGGCAGACAGAGCAGCGAGCCGCGATGCGACATGTCGGCAAAGCGGAACCCGCCATTGCCGTAGGCTTCGATCGGCGCGCGGCCAGGAAAATGCGCCTCGCGGATGACGATGCCTTTGCTGGTCACCGTTTTGTCACCCCTTCAGGGCGGCGCGTCAGGTCGCGACCGCCTTGCCGCCGCCGGCCGGCTTCTCCTCGTCTGCCGAAGCCTGCGGCCGCAGCTTGAACAGGATCAGCAGCGGTGCGGCGATGAAGATCGACGAGTAGGTGCCGAACACGACGCCGAACAGCATCGCCATGGTGAACGAGCGGATGACCTCGCCGCCGAACAGCACCAGCGCCAGCAGCGCCAGGATCGTCGTCACCGAGGTCAGCGTCGTTCTCGACAGCGTCTCGTTGATGGCGTTGTTCAAGAGTTGCGGCAGCGGCATCCGCTTGTATTTTCGCAGATCCTCGCGAACACGGTCATAGACCACGATCGTATCGTTCAGCGAATAGCCGATAATCGTCAGGATAGCCGCCAGCGATGACTGGTTGAATTCGAGGCCGGTGATGACAAAGAAGCCGAGTGTCATGACCACATCGTGCACTGTCGCCACGATAGCGCCGACCGCGAACTGCCATTCGAAACGGAACCAGACATAGATCAGGATACCGACCAGCGCGACCAGCATGGCGATCGTGCCTTGCTTGGCAAGTTCGCCCGAGACGGTCGGCCCCACCACTTCGACGCGGCGGAAATCATAATTGTCCTGCAGCTCGCCGCGCACCTTGTCGATGACGGTCTGCTCGGCATTCTCGCCGCCATCCTGCGAGCCGACACGGATCAGCACGTCGTTCGGATCGCCGAACTGCTGCACCTGGACTTCACCGATGTTGAGTTCGGTCAGCCGCCCGCGGATATCGGCGATGTCGGCGTTGCCGCTCTTGGCCTTCACCTCGATCAGCGAGCCGCCCTTGAAGTCGATGCCGTAATTGATGTCGACGGTCATGAACAGCACGACCGAGAGGACCGAAAGGATGCTCGACAGCGCGAAGGTCCAGCGGCGGATGCCCATGAAGGGGATCTTCGTGCCGGGGGGAATGAAGGTTACCGGCGCCTTCGGCAACTCCTTCGGGCGGGCCCGGCGCAGCCAGATCGAGACCAGCAGACGGGTGAAGGTGAAGGCGGTGAAGACCGTGGTCAGGATGCCGATGGCGAAGGTGATGGCAAAGCCCTTCACCGGCCCGGTGCCGAGATAGAACAGCACCACGGTTGCAATCAGCGAGGTGACGTTGGAATCGACGATGGTCGCCAGCGCCTTGGTGAAACCGGTATCGATCGCCTGGATCACCGAGCGGCCGTTTCGTCGTTCCTCGCGGATACGTTCGTAGATCAGCACGTTGGAATCGACCGCCATGCCGATGGTCAGCACGATGCCGGCGATACCAGGCAAGGTCAGCGTCGCGCCGAGCAGCGACAACAGTCCGACGATCATCGCCACGTGCACCGCCAGCGCGATGTTGGCAAGGAAGCCGAGGAAGCCGTAGGCCACGAACATGAAAACGACGACCAGGATCGAACCGATGATGCCGGCGACCTTGCCGGCATGGATGGAATCCTGGCCGAGACCCGGTCCAACTGTACGCTCTTCGATCACCGTCAGTGTCGCGGGCAAGGCGCCGGCGCGCAGCAGCACGGCAAGGTCGTTGGCGCTCTGGGCGGTGAAGTTACCCGAGATCTGGCCGGTGCCGCCAAGGATCGGCTCGCGGATCTGCGGCGCCGAGATCACCTGGTTATCGAGGATGATGGCGAACAGCTTGCCGACATTCTGTGAGGTCGCCTGGCCGAAACGCGCGGCACCCTTAGAATCGAAGCGGAACGAAACCACCGGCTCGTTGTTCTGCGAATTGTATGTCGCCTGCGCATCGACGAGGTTTTCGCCCGAGACGATGACGCGGTTTTCGATCAGATAGGGAACCGGCGGGTCGTCCTGCGAATAGAGCACCGACGAACCGGCGGGGGGGCGGGCGTTGAGCGCGTCCTGCACCGGCATCGACTGGTCGACCATCTGGAAGGTCAGCTTGGCGGTCTGGCCAAGGATTTCCTTCAGCCTTTGCGGGTCCTGAAGACCCGGCACCTGGACGAGGATACGGTCGTCGCCTTGCCGCTGCACGATAGGTTCGGTCGTGCCCAGTTCGTTGACGCGGCGCTCGACCACCTCGATCGACTGCGTCAGCGCCGTCGATGTGCGGTATTTGACGCCGGCGTCGGTGACGTTGAACTTGAGCAGGCCGGGCTCGGAATCGTCCAGCGTCATTTCCTGGATGGAGCCGCCGGTGAACAGGCCGGCAGCGACCGGATCGGTCAGCGTCTTCAGTGCTGTCTTGGCGGCATCGAGCTGGGCGGGATCGGTGATGCGGACCTGCAAGGTCCGCCCCGTGCCGGCAAGGCCGGTATAGCCGATCTTGGCGTCACGCAGCAATGTGCGGATTTCGTCGCGCGTCGTCTCCAGCCGGTCCTTGATCAGATCGTTCTGATTCATCTCCAGCAGGATGTGCGAACCGCCCTGCAGATCGAGGCCGAGCGTCATCTGGCGCTTCGGCACCCAGTCGGGAAGCTTGGCCAAGGTACTTGCAGGGATGAGATTGGGCGCGGCGAGGATCACCGTGATGGCAACGGCCACCCAGATCAGGATCATCTTGAAGCGCGAAAAATACAACATATGGCGTCGTCCGTCAGAGCGTGTCCGCGGATCGCTCCGCCTACAATTCGGTTATTTCTTGGCGTTCTGGTTGGCCACCGGCTCGCCCTTGACGCGCACATCGGCGATCGTCGAGCGCAGCGCGGTCACCTTGGTGCCGCCGCCGAGGTCGATCTCGAGCTCATTGTCGTCGATCACCTTGGTCACCTTGCCGACGAATCCGCCGCCAGTGACGACCGTATCGCCGCGACGGACCGCGGCCAGCATCTCGCCGCGCTTCTTGAGCTGCGTACGCTGCGGCCGGATGATCAGAAAATACATGATCACGAAAATCAGGACAAACGGCAAAATGCTGATGAACATGTCGGGAGAAGCGCCGATACCTTGGGCGTATGCCGGTGTCACGAACATCGAGGTACTCCTGAATTTTGAAAACAGCCGCCAAACCATGGTTTGGCGGCCCCTTGAAATTTGGCCGGAATATAGTCGGTAAAGTTGTCAATGCAACTGCGCGGCCGGCCAAATCGGCTGCTTTTCCGGCCTGTTGAGCCGTGTTAGAGCATGATCGCAAAAAGCGCGAGCCGGTTTTGCGAAAAGATCACGCTCGAACAAAAGGTTGCAACCGGTTTTGTATCAGGCGGAATCGGACAGCCTCACGCTCCCGCACGTCAAAAACGAGAAAACAAAAGACCGACATGACCGACAGCAGCATTGAAGCCTTGAACCAGAAACTCGACCGGCTGATCGAGGCGGTGACCCGCCTCGCCCCGCCGCCGGTGCCCCAAACCGACCTCGGCGAGGCCGATTGCTTCGTATGGCAGGCCGATCCGGGCTATCTGGAGCCGGTACGCAGGGTTAACCGCGTAGACATCGGCCTGATCCGTGGCGTCGACCGTGTCCGCGACATTCTTGTCGACAACACGGAACGCTTCGCCGCCGGCTATCCCGCCAACAATGTGTTGTTGTGGGGCGCGCGCGGCATGGGCAAATCGTCGCTGGTCAAGGCCGTGCATGCTCAGATCAACGCCAAGGCCAAGTCCGACATGCCGTTGAAGCTGATCGAAATCCACCGTGAGGACATCGACACGCTGCCGAAGCTGATGGGCTTGCTCAAGGCAGCCCCCTTCCGCTTCATCCTGTTTTGCGACGACCTCTCCTTCGACCATGACGACACCTCCTACAAATCGCTCAAGGCAGCGCTCGAAGGCGGCGTCGAGGGCCGCCCGGCCAATGTCATCTTCTATGCCACCTCGAACCGCCGCCACCTGTTGCCGCGCGACATGATCGACAATGAGCGCTCGACCGCCATCAACCCGTCCGAAGCGGTCGAGGAGAAGGTTTCTCTGTCCGACCGGTTCGGCCTGTGGCTCGGCTTCCACAAATGTTCGCAGGACGAGTATCTCGATATGATCGACGGCTATGTCCGGCACCATGGCCTTGTCATGGATCCCGACCAGCTGCGCGCCGAAGCATTGGAATGGGCGACTACCCGAGGCAGCCGCTCGGGCCGCGTCGCCTGGCAGTTCACCCAGGATCTGGCCGGCCGGCTCGGCAAGCCGCTGAAGGATTGATGCGTTGGATTGCGTCACCAACGCAATCCAACGGCAAGGTCATTTGGGCCGCGGTGCCCGTCGCAAGTCACGCGGCGTTTGGCCGATCTCGCGGCGCATCCAATGCGCCAGATGTGACTGATGTGCGAAGCCCGTCAACTCCGCCACCTCGCTTGTGCTGAGATCGCCTCGCTGCAACAGGACGCGTGCGCGTTCGACGCGACGTCGTAACACGTAGCGGTGCAGGGTAAAGCCCGTCGCCACCTTGAACCATGTCCGCAAATGCGAACTGCTCGCGCCGGCAACCCGGCTTAGTCGATCGACCGAGAGGGGCTCGTGTAATGCGGCCTCAATGTGCTCCAACACGCGCTTGAGCTGGGTATCCGACAACCGGTTCGTTCGATCGATACCAGGATCATCGAGGCCAAGCAGCCTCACCGCGAGTGCGGCGCCAATGCTGTCGGCAAACAAGGAACCACTCGGCGCGTTTGCATTGAGATCGCTCTCGAGTGCTCGAGCAAGATGTTCGATGCGCGGGTCCCGAAGCAGGTGGCGTGTGTCGAGCCGCAATGCTCGCGCCTTGCCACCAAGTTCCGCCGCCACCCTTTCCATCAAGGCCGGCCGCAATGCAATCTCAACGGTGTCGAACGGGGTTTCGGCCTCGAAACCGCCCTCTTGGCCGGCGGGTACCAGGTCGATATCGCCGGCTCGCCTCACGAAATATCGTCCAACCTCATTGCAGTAAGAGCGCGTCGCCGCGCTTGCATGCACCATGATGCGATGGTGTGACACCCGCGACAGACGATGGACGCCTGCTTCGACATGCCGGGAAACCATCGTTACGTGGGACGAGGATTGGTCCGAAGCGAATTGCGAACGCATGCTCTCTCGATTCATGGCAAAATCTGTTGAAGATTTGGCAATTCTCGCGCGATTTTCAATGCCGCGAACCTGTACTTCCGCCTCTCCATCAAGGTTGAAAGAGAGGTTGCGATGAGTTTCTATGTTGTTGTCGGTGCAGGGCCGGTTGGAAGCGAGACCGCTCGCCTTCTTGGCGAGGAAGGACATGATGTCGTTCTCACAAGCCGAAGCGTCGGCTCGAACACGTTGCAGAACGTGCGGGCCATACAAGCCGACGCCACGGATGCCTCGGAACTGTCACATATCTGCCGAGGCGCCGATGCCATCTTCATGTGTGCCATGGCCACATATCATCGGTGGCCAACCGACTTTTTCCCCATCATCGACGGCACCGTTCGCGCGGCGGAAGCGGTCGGCGCGAAGCTCATCGTGCTCGGAAACCTCTATGGTTATGGGGAAAATGCCGATAGCCCGCTTCGCTCCGACCTGTCCCTGGACCCGACTTCGAAGAAAGGAACCGCCAGGACCATCATGTGGCAGCGGGCGGTCCGTGCCAATGTGCCGGCGATCGAAGTACGGTCCAGCGACTATCTGGGACAGGGCGCAATCAGCTATTTCTCACTGGTCGCGCTGCCCTCCATTATCGAGGGCAAGCCTACCGCCTTCATTGGAGACCTCGACGCAACTCATGCCTGGAGCTTCACCAAGGACGTCGCCAGGACACTTGTCGCGGCCTCCCGCTACACGGGTGAATGGGGACGGGCGTTTCATGTTCCCTCGCAACACGCCTCCCCCCGGGAACTCATCTTGAAAACCGCAGCGATGCTTCGCCGGGAGGTTTCAGAAGTACGTTCCTATTCGGTCTCCGAGATGGAAGCATTGGGCATGCATGAGCTTATCGAGATGAGCTACCTCTTCGAAAGGCCCTTGCTGGTCGATTCCTCCGACGCAGAGGCACTCTTAGGGGTGAAGGCCAACAGCCTTGAAGTGATGATCGCCGACACGCTCCGCGATCATCTTTGAGTCTTGAGGAACAAGCATCTAGCAACCAACTGAAAAAGCCCGCTCCTTGCGCAACGGGCTGAGCCGGCGGGCCGGACTGGAGGTCAGACGGCCCGCAAATTGCTTTTTTTCTTCTATTCGAGATAGCCTCGACTATTCGAGATAGCCGGACGGATCGACCGGAGCCGAATTCTTGCGCACTTCGAAGTGCAGCTTTGGCGAGTCCGTCGTGCCGCTCATGCCCGACAGCGCGATTTCCTGGCCGCGCTTGACCTTCTGGCCGCGCTGCACCTCGATCGAGCTGGCGTGGCCATAGACGGTGACCAAGCCATTCTCGTGACGCACCAGCACCGTGTTGCCGAATTCCTTGAGCCCGTCGCCGGCATAGATGACGACACCGTTTTCGGCCGCCTTGACCGGCGTTCCCGCCGGCACGGCGATGTCGACGCCGTCCTTGCCGGAACCGAAACCGGAGATCACGCGGCCGCGCACTGGCCAGCGCATCTTGCCGATGCCGGTGGCGTCAGGCGCGACGGCGTCGTCGTCCTCGGCCTGCTGGATGACCTTCGAATCTTTCTTCGGCGGCGTGTAGGACGCCAGCGTTTCCGACGGCGTGGTCTTTGCCGCTGGCTGCGTGGTGGCCGTGGTCACAGGATCGATCTTGGCAGGCTTGGCGCTGGCGACCGTCGCGGCCCCACCAGTCGGCACCTTCAGGGTCTGGCCGATCTTGAGCAGTCCATCCTTCATCTCGTTGGCCTGCTTTAGAGCAACGACGCCAACGCCGGTCTTCCTCGCAATCGAAGACATCGTATCGCCCGACTGGACCGTGTAGGTGCCGGCAGCGCCAGTCGCCTTGGCGGCGGCCATCTGCGGCTTGGGCTCCTTGGGCTGGTTTGCGGCAGCCGACGTGTCGCCCTGAGCGGCGGACTTGCCCTCCTTCAGCTTCGGCTGCTGTGGCAGCACCGCGACCTTGTCGGGTGCCGTGGCCGGCAGGTCATGCTTGCCGTCTTTCGCCGGCTTGGCGTCGGCGACTTTCGGCTCGCCTTTGCTCGAGTAGGCATAGGCCGGGATGACCAGCTTCTGGCCGGTCTTCAGACCCTTGGTGGCGCTCAGTCCGTTGACCTTCATGATCACGTCGGCCGGCACCTTGTAGTGCTGAGCTATGCCGGAAATCGTTTCACCGTCCCTGACGACGATCTCGGTCGCATGCGGCGTGCCGGCCGCTGCCACGCGCGGGGCATCGGGCTGCGCAACCTTGAACGGCGATGCGGCCGGACCGACGGTACCGGTCGTGGTCCTGTCGACATGCGGCGCCGGAGCCAATGCGGTGCGCGTCGGCTTTGCGGCGGGCGCCAGTGCGGGAGCCGGCTGCGCCTGGGCAACGGGTGGCGGCAGCGGCCGCGTCGAGACCGGCTCGAGGCTGGAGCGGCTGACCGACTGTGTGTGGCTGCCATCGATGGCAGCGGCCGCGACATCGCCCGGATAGGGCTGCTGTACGGCATCCTGCTTGTTGATGATGGTGCGCTGATTGTTGGTCGAGGATGTAAAGACGTCATCGACGCCATTGAACCGCGAAACCTGGGAACTGCACCCCGCCGCAGCACCGGCGACCATGAGGACAGCGCAACCCCGCAGCAGATTGCGTCCGTTTGTCTTCAAAACACTGAGTTGCATCGCACTAACCCGCACATACCCGGTACAAACTAGGCATGATTAAAGCGCGTTAATGTTACTCGACGGTTAACCTCATGGAATCCGATGCAATTTTTCTTAAAATATTAGAGGGCGCGCCGAGGGGAGATTTTAGGTCAGGCCGAGCCGGAGCCAAAGACGGGCGCGACCTACCGTTTGCAGGCCGGCATTACCTGACCCTCAACGCCCCCTAAATGACGGCGGCCACGCTGTTCAGGATCGGCTGCAGGCGGACAAGGCCGATGTCTTCACGCTCGAACCGGCTGCCGACCTTGGTCAGCTTGGCCAGCACCTGTTCGCCCTCCTCGGGTCCGATCGGCGCGATGACGATGCCGCCGCTCGACAATTGGTCGAGCAGGAAGCGCGGCAGGCTGTCGAAGGCGGCCCAGGCAACGATGCGATCGAATGGCCCTTCATTCGGCAGGCCGCCCGAACCATCGGCGTGGCGCACGATGACATTACCGATGCCGAGCGCCTCGAAGCGCTGCCTGGCTTGCTCGACGAGCGTCTTGTAGCGATCAGTGGTGACGACCCGCGCGGCCAGCCGCGACATCACCGCCGAGGTATAGCCGGAGCCGGTGCCGATCTCGAGCACGCGGTTGCCCTGCTCGATGGCGAGTGCGGCGATCACCGCCGCCTGCATGTCGGCGCCTTCGATCGCCTCGCCGCATTCGATCGGCAGCATGCGGTCCGACCAGGCAATGGAATGGAACTGCGCGGCCAGGAAACCGCGCCGCGGCGTCGCCTCGAAGGCCGCGATCAATGCCTTCGGCACCGTCCCCCGGCCGCGCAGGCGTAGCAGAAAGGCGGCAAAGCCTTCGCGGTCATCGATCCCCTGGTTCATGCAAGCGCCTTGCTCAGCTGGTCACGGATTTCATGCGCGGTGAGGTCGAGTTGCAGCGGCGTCACCGACACCAGCCTGTTGCGCAGAGCGAAGAGGTCGGTGCCTTGCTTGCCTTCGACCGGCTCGCGGCCGAAGCGCAGCCAGTAATAAGGCAGGCCGCGCCCGTCACGGCGCTCGTCGACCCATAGGCTGTGCACCAGCTTGCCTTGCGAGGTGACCACTGTGCCGGCGACCTCTTCGGGAAGGCAGTTCGGAAAATTGACGTTGAGCAGCACACCGTCCGGCAGCGGCGTCGCCACCAGCTTCTTCAACAGCGCCGGCGCCAGCGCCTCGGTCGTCTCGTAGGGGACGACACGATCCTCGCCGACATAGCTGTAGCCCTGGCTGAGCGCGATCGAGCGGATGCCGAGCAGCGCGCCTTCCATGGCGCCGGCGACGGTGCCGGAATAGGTGACGTCGTCGGCAATGTTGGCGCCGGAATTGATGCCGGACAGGATCAGGTCGGGTGCGCCGGGCAGGATCTTCTTGACACCCATGATGACGCAATCGGTCGGCGTGCCGCGCACGGCAAAGTGCTTCTCGCCGATCTTGCGCAGCCGCAGCGGCTCCGAGATCGACAGCGAATGCGCATAGCCGGACTGGTCCTGCTCCGGCGCGACCACCCAGACATCGTCGGACAATGTGCGCGCGACGCGTTCGAGCGACGCCAGGCCTTCGGCATGAATGCCGTCGTCATTGGTCAGGAGGATGCGCATTATTTCGCTTCGATCTTTTCCAGACCGCCCATGTAAGGCCGCAGCACTTCAGGAATGGTTACGCTGCCATCCTCATTCTGGTAATTCTCGATGACAGCAATGAGCGCGCGGCCGACGGCGGTGCCCGAACCGTTGAGCGTGTGGACGAAGCGGTTGCCCTTGCCGTCCCTGTCCTTATAGCGGGCGTCCATGCGGCGCGCCTGGAAATCACCGCACACCGAACAGGACGAGATTTCGCGATAGGCGTTCTGGCCGGGCAGCCAGACCTCGATGTCATAGGTCTTGCGCGCGCCAAAGCCCATGTCGCCGGTGCACAGCGTCATGGTGCGGAACGGCAGGCCGAGGCGCTTGAGCACTTCCTCGGCGCATTGCGTCATCCGCTCGTGCTCGGCGAGTGACGATTCCTGATCGGTGATCGACACCAGCTCGACCTTGTAGAACTGGTGCTGGCGCAGCATGCCGCGCGTGTCGCGCCCCGCCGAGCCCGCTTCGGAACGGAAGCACGGCGTCAGCGCCGTATAGCGCAGCGGCAGTTTTTCATGCGCGGTGATTTCCTCGCGCACTAGATTGGTGAGCGGCACCTCGGCGGTCGGGATCAGGCCAAGTCGACCCTCCCCGTGCGAGGTGAAGAACAGATCTTCCTCGAACTTCGGCAACTGGTTGGTGCCGAAAAGAACGTCGTCCTTGACCATCAGTGGCGGGATGACTTCTTCGTAGCCATGCTCGGTCGTGTGCAGATCGAGCATGAACTGACCAAGCGCACGTTCCATCCGCGCCAAGCCGCTTTTCAGCACGGTGAAGCGCGAGCCTGACAGTTTCGCCGCACGCTCGAAATCCATCATGCCGAGCGCTTCGCCGATCTCGAAATGCTCCTTCACCCAGTTCGGGCGCGTCGGCACCTTGCCGACGATATGCTTGACGACATTGTCGTGCTCATCCTTGCCGACAGGCACGTCGTCGAACGGCACGTTGGGCAGCACCGCCAGCGCATCATTCAGCGCCTTATCGAGGTCGCGCTCGCGCGCTTCGCCATTCTGGATGAAAGTTTTTATCTCGCTGACCTCGGCTTTCAGCTTCTCGGCAAGTGCCGCATCGCCCGAACGCATGGCGTTGCCGATCTCCTTCGAGGCGGCATTGCGGCGCTCCTGCCTGGTCTGCAACTCGGTGACGTGTTCGCGCCGCGCCTCGTCCGAGGCGATCAGCCCGTCGACCGTGGACTGCGCCTCACCCGCCGACCACGAGCGCTTCATCAGCGCCTCGACAAGGGCCTTCGGGTTGTCGCGAATCCATTTGATGTCAAGCATGGTCTATCCGTCCTCAAGCTAGGCCAAAGGGGCGTAAACCGCATCTGAGATCGATGCAAGATAGGCTGGGCGGCGACCGTCTTTTTCCGCCGCTGCCGCCGCTCTGTTGCCTACGAGGCTGCCGGCGCCGGAGGCTCGTCTGGGGCTTTGTCCGCCACGGTTTCCGCCGCGTCCTGCTTCTCACGCGCCACACGCTGCTTTTCCTGATCGCGCTCGATCAATCGGGCAGCCCAGATGGAGACCTCGTAGAGAAGGATGGTCGGAATGGCCAAGCCGATCTGGCTCATCGGATCGGGAGGCGTCAGCACGGCTGCGACGACGAAGGCGATGACGATCGCCCATTTGCGCTTCTCGGCCAGCGCCTTGGACGACAGCATGCCGACCCGCGTCATCAGGCTGGTGACCACCGGCAGTTGGAATACCAGGCCGAAGGAGAAGATCAGCGTCATGATCAGGCTGAGATATTCCGACACTTTCGGCAGCAGCGAGATCTGCACCTGATCGTCGGTGCCGGCCTGCTGCATGGCGAGGAAGAACCACATCACCATCGGCGTGAAGAAGAAATAAACCAGCGACGCACCCATCAGGAACAGGATCGGCGACGCGATCAGGAACGGTAGGAAGGCGTTGCGCTCGTTCTTGTAGAGGCCAGGCGCGATGAACTTGTAGATCTGCGTGGCGATCAGCGGAAACGCGATCACCATGCCGCCGAACATTGCGAGCTTGACCTGGGTGAAGAAGAATTCCTGCGGCGCGGTGTAGATCAGCTCGACCTTGTGCGGATCGAGCCCTGCCCATTGCGTCGCCCATTTGAACGGGACGACCAGAAGGTTGAACAGCTTCTTGGCGAAGAAGAAACAGACCAGGAAGGCAACGAAGAAGCCTCCGAGCGACCAGATCAGCCGCCGGCGCAACTCGATCAGATGCTCCATCAGCGGCGCCGACGATTTCTCGATCTCGTCCTTTTCCTTGTCCGAAACGCTCACTTGGCGGCTCCCGCCGTCTTCTTAGCTGTCGGCTTCTTCGCCGGAGCAGGCTTCGGATCGGCTTTCGCCACGGTCTTGGTCGCGAGGGCCTTGGCCGCAACGGGCTTCGCGGCTTTGGGCGTTTCAGCCTTTGCCGCCGTCGCGGTCTTCGCCGATGCAGGCGCCTTTGCACCATTAGCCGAAGCCTTGGCCGGCGCTTTTACCACCGGCACCGCCTTTGCCGGCGCAGGCTTGGCTACTTTCTTTGTCGCGGGCGCCTTCTGCGCCGGTTCTGTCGGCACTGACGCCGTCACCACCGATTCATCGGTCATTGCCGGGAAAATCGGCGCTGCCGGTACTGCTTCCGGCCCGTTGACGCCAGGCATGGTCGTTGCGCCATTCTTCAACGGCTCCGCCGCCAGCGGTATCGAAGCGGCAGGCGTTGCTGGGTCCGCCGCCGGCTTCGGCTTCATCGCCGCGTCGACGCCGGAGCGAACGTCGGCCGCGGCCTGTTCGAACGGATTGAGTTGCTTCCTGATCTCGGCCATCGGGCTGAGGCCTCTGAGCTCGTCTACCGACTTCTTGACGTCGTCGAGCTCGGCTTCCTTCAGCGCTTCGTTGAACTGCTTTTGGAAATCGGACGCCATGGCGCGCAGCTTCGCCGTCGTGCGGCCGAAGGTACGCAGCATATTGGGCAAATCCTTGGGCCCGACGACCACGATCATGACGATCGCGATGACCAGCATTTCGGTCCAGCCGACTTCAAACATGGCACTCTGTTCCGACTAGAACCTGTGGCTCAGCTCTTGCTGGCTTTTTCCTTCGCGGCCGTAACGGTCTCGTCGGCGCGATGTTCGACGGTGCGCTTGTCTTCGGCAACGTCGTCGTCGGCCATGCCCTTCTTGAAGCTCTTGATGCCCTTGGCCATATCGCCCATCAGCTCGGGAATCTTGCCGCGGCCGAACACCAGCAGCACGATCACCAGCACGATCATCCAATGCCAAATCGAAAATGAACCCATAGCAAATCTCTCTCGAACGTTTTCCCTGGCGATGATCTATGCGCTTTCGCGTAGGGATTCAAACACAACTGCGACAGAGTTTATGAAAGGGTGGCGGATGTCACGCATTTTCAACGTGATGGCCCGCTACGAATCCGCGCATCCTCGACAGATCGGCGGCTAATGCCAGTCAATCTTCCGTGACGCGCGGCGTCAGCAGGCCGAGTTCCTCGAGGTCGATGTCGGTCAGCGCTTCCTCGTCGTCGGTCAATGCATCGGGATCGGCCGGCGGCTGTGGAATGGAGAAATTCGACGGCATGCGGCCCGAAAGCAGTCCGGCCCCCTTCAGTTCCTCCATGCCAGGAAGATCGCGGATCTCCTCCAGCGCGAAATGGTCGAGGAAGGTGTCGGTGGTGCCGTAGGTGACAGGGCGTCCCGGCGTTTTGCGCCGGCCGCGCATGCGCACCCATTCCGTTTCCAACAGCGTGTCGAGCGTGCCTTTCGAGGTTTCGACGCCCCGGATGTCCTCGATCTCGGCGCGCGTCACCGGCTGGTGATAGGCGATGATCGCTAGCACTTCGAGCGCCGCGCGGGAGAGCTTCCTTTGTTGGACAGTATCCCGGCTCATCAGGAAAGCGAGATCGCCGGCCGTGCGGAACGCCCAGGCGTCGCCGATACGCACCAGATTGACGCCGCGCCGCGCATAGATCTGCTGCAGCTCGGCCATGGCCAGGGCGATGTTGATGCCGTCCGGCAGACGTGCCGCAAGCTGCTTTTCGCTGACCGGTTCAGCACTGGCGAACACGATCGCTTCGGCCATGCGCACGGCTTCGGCCAGATGCAGCCGCTCGGCCGGATTCTGTACCTGTTGCTCGGCCGGGTTCTGGGAGAGCGACTCCTCTTCCGCTTCATCGCCGACCTTGAACGGGATAACCGAAGCGTTGGCGCGTTCGCTCATGATGCCACCTCGACTGCCTTGATTGCCTGCGCGCGGCCGCGCAGATAGATCGGCGCGAAGACTTCGTCCTGCCGCATGTCCATCGTGCCTTCGCGCACCAGTTCCAGCGTGGCCGCGAAAGAGCTGGCGATCGCCGTGCGCCGCTCCTCGGGGCTGGTCATGTACACGATCAGAAAACTTTCCAGCGTCGCCCAGTCGTGCAGAGCCCCAACCATGCGGGTCAGGATATCGCGCGCGTCCTTGAGCGACCAGACGCCGCGCCTGGCGATCGTCACATTGTTGATCGCCTGCTTCTGCCGTTGCTGGGCATAGGCAGTGAGTAGATCGTAAAGCGAGGCCGAATAGGCGTTACGCTTTTCGATGATGACCATTTCCGGCATGCCGCGCGCGAACACGTCACGGCCGAGCCGGTTGCGGTTGACCAGGCGCGCCGAGGCGTCGCGCATGGCTTCCAGCCGCTTCAGCCGGAACTGCAGCACCGCCGCCAGTTCCTCACCGCTTTCGCCCTCGTCGCCCGGCTGCTTGGGGATCAGTAGCTTCGACTTGAGGAAGGCCAGCCACGCCGCCATCACCAGATAGTCGGCGGCAAGCTCGAGCCTGAGCGCCCTCGCCGTCTCGACAAAGGTCAGGTATTGCTCGACCAGCGCCAGGATCGAAATCCGCGCCAGATCGACTTTCTGGGTGCGGGCCAGATGCAGCAGAAGATCGAGTGGACCTTCGAAGCCGGCCACGTCGACGACCAGCGACGGATCGCCGGTGACGCGTGAATCGTCATTCTCGGCCCACAGACGGTCCATCGGTGCGGCCTTCGCGGCCTTGCTTTCCAATGTTTCCGCCACTTCCTCTCACTTCCCTTTGTTAAGCCACCGCGTCGAAATAGGTGGCGAATTCAGCGCGTATCTCGGTTTCTTCCACCGTGTCGTGTTTCTTAATATAGGTCAGCGCCCGCTTTGCGCGCTCCAGCGACGTGCCCTCGAGCCCCGTGGTTCGCGATGCAATGCCGGCCATCTCCTCGAAAACGCCGTTGCAGTGAAGGACCAGATCGCAGCCCGCCGCAAGGATCGAGGCCGCCTTTGTCGGGAAATCCCCAGAAAGTGCCTTCATCGAAGTGTCGTCGCTCATCAGCAACCCGTCGAAACCGATCTCGCGCCGGATGATCTCGTCGATGACCTTGCCGGAGGTGGTCGCCGGATTGTTGGGGTCGATCGCGCTGTAGACGACATGCGCCGTCATCGCCATCGGCAGATGGCTAAGCTCCTTGAACGGGGCGAAATCATGCCGCTGCAGATCGCTGAGCGAGGCATTGACGACAGGCAATTCGAAATGCGTGTCGGCAGAGGCCCGGCCATGTCCCGGAATGTGCTTCATGACGGGCAGTACCCCGCCTGACATCAGTCCTTCCGCCGCGGCGCGGCCGAGTTCAATCACCGGTCGCGGGTCCTTGCCATAGGCACGTGCACCGATGACGTCGCTGGCGCCCTCGATCGGCACGTCGAGCACCGGCAGACAATCGGCAGTGATGCCGTAGCGCAGCAGATCGAATGCATGCAGCCGCGCCATCAGCCAGGCGGCGCGAGCGCCGGCATCATGGTCGTCGCGCCACAGCGCGCCAAGCGCGCCGCCGGCCGGATAGTTCGGCGCCAGTGGCGGCCTCAGGCGTTGCACACGGCCGCCTTCCTGGTCGATGAACACCAGCGCGTCCGGACGCCCGATGCAGTCACGCATCTCGGCGACCAGATCGCGGATCTGTTCCGTCTCGCCGATGTTGCGCGCAAACAGGATGAAGGCCCACGGGCATTCATTGCGATAGAAATTGATTTCTTCGCGAGTGAGCGATTTCCCGGCACAGCCGAGGATCATGGATTTTGATTCGGTCATATCAGGAGTCTAAAGCTTCGCGCGATCAAAGGGAATCATCCGGATCACAAGCGGTCAAACGCCAGATCTGCTTTCCCCATGAAAAAAGCCGGCGCGATGACCGCGCCGGCTTTTTGATTGGTTGGCTCCGGCTCTAGCGCGAGACGAAGCAGTTGCCGCCGGCGGCCTTGTAGCTGGTGCACAAATTGATCGCGTCGTTGCGCGACTGAGCCGGCACGCGCACACGGTAGAACGTGCCCTTGCCGGCGATCTCGGCCTTGACGATGTTGGCTGTATGGCCGGCAAGCACGCTGCCGTAGCGGCGCTGCAGATCCTGATAGCTGGACTGGGCGCTTTCGACCGTCGGTTGTGAAGCGATCTGCATCGACCACGAACCACCACCAGTCGCGGTCGATGCCGGATCGATGGACGCAACCTGATCGGGCTTGACCTCGCCGACGACATCGACCGGCTGGGCGGGCGGGCGCTGCGGCGCGAGCGGAACCTTGGCCGGCGTGTTGGCCGATTGGGCCTTAGCCTCAGCCTTGGGCTTGGCTGCCGGCTTGAGGGCCGGCTCGTCGTTCGCCTGGGCAGCGGCAGGCGCCACGGTCCCGGTCTGGTCCGCAACAGCTTGCGCCAACGGGGCAACATGCTGCGGCGCCGGATCGACCGGCTCCGTTGCGGCCACCTGCGGGGCGGCGGGCGCCGGATCTTCACGCGGCACCAGCGAACCGTCCGATTTGACCACCATGGTCCTCACCTTGCGCGGCGCAACGGCGACGACATCGGCATTTGTGCCCTTGTCGGCATCCTGCAGCACCTGCGCGATACGATCCTCGGACTTGGGCGCGGCCGCCATGTTGTCGGCCGAAGCGGCTACGGCGGTCGGCGCGGCGTTGCCGTCATCGGTTCCAACGACGGCTGCGGCGGCTGCGTTCTGGTCCGGCGAAAGATCGATGGCGCGGGCCGGATCCTTCGCCTGGACGTCCACCGGTTCTTCGGTGTTGGTGACCAGCTTTTCCTGGACCGGCTCAGCGGCCTTCGCGCCCCTGACCGCGTCATAGACCTTGTTGTCCTGGTTCGGCACCACAGCCCCACCCGGATTCTCCGGCTTGACCTTGATTGGCGCGTTGTCCGCCTTGACGATGACAGGCGCTTCGCTGCCGCCCTTGCCGCCGAAAGACAGCGCAAAGGCACCGAGGCCGCCTGCGATCGCCACCGCGCCGACAATCGCGGCGATGAACAGGCCACGTCCGCGCGAAGGCTTCGCAGCCTCACGCTCGTCGAGACCTGGAACAGCCATCGCCTCATCGAGTTCAGGATCGTAGTCGAGTTCATCGACGGTGAAATCATCCGCCTGTGAAGCCGGCTGGCTGCCGGGCAGATTGTCGAGATCGAAGCCATCGGCGGCATCGGCATAGCCGGTGGGCGCCGCCGCGCGGGCAGACACTTCCATCGGACGCGCCGCATAGGTCCGAGCTTCCGGCTCATAGCCCGGCTTGACGCTGTCATAGCCTGGCTTGACGCTGTCATAGCCCTGCGTGACCCCGTCATAACCCCGCTTGACGCTTTCATAACCCTGCTTGACGCTGTCATAGCCCGGCTTGACCCCGTCATAGCTCGGCTTGAAGCCCGCGGCGTAGGCGTCATCATCGTAAGACGCGCCGGCCACGTTGCTTGCGGGAGCGGCAGCGACCTCCACCGCGTTCATCTCGGAGAGAAGGCTGGAGAACTCGGCATCGAGATCGTCATAGCCAGGCGACGCCGGCTGATCTTCCTCGAAGTGCAGTTCCGGAATATCGAGATCGTCCGCCAGCGCCACGACGCGCTCGGGCACATCGACCGTCTCGACATCGGGCATGTCTTCATAACGCGCGGACTGGCGCGATGGCGGCGCGGATACAGGGGCGACGGTCTCGACCGGCTCGGCCGAACGGTAGGACGGTACCGCAGCGACTGCCGGCGCCGCAGCCATGGAGGCCATCGAAGCGGCCGGCTGAGCGCTAAACGCAGGCTGAGCGCTAAATGACGGCTGCTGCGGAACCGGCGTCACGCGGCTCCACGAACGTGCCGGCTCGGGCGGCGTGGAACGCTCCGCCAGCCAATCGAGAGAATCCGCCGAATTATCCTGCGTATCCAGGCTTTTGGCCAAAGCCGCGTCGAACGCATCATTGTCGAGATCGACATCGCCATGTCCGTCGACGTCCGAGGCCGGATCCTGATCCTCAAGTTCATCGAGCAGAAGATCGTCGACATCCGCATCGGCTGCCTGGGCGGCGCCAAGATGGTGGGGCGCCTCAGGCGCGGTTTCTTCAAGATCCCAGTCGAGGTCGCCGACAAGATCGGTCGGCTCCTCTGTGATCTCTGCAGCTGCGGGGACAGACGACTGAGCAGCGATAGCCGGATGAGCCATGACGGGCTCCTCCTTGGCCATAGGCGCTGTGCGCGCGGTCATGGCACCCAGCAGCGCATTCAACTCGTCTTCCAGGCTTCGTTCGTCCGATATGGGGGCTTGAACCGCCGGCGCAGCAGCCGCTTCTGGCGCCGCCGGCTGGACCGCCGCAGCGGCAATTTCGGCGGCGGGTTCTTCGACTGTTTCGGCAAACGTGTCGTCGAAGTTCAGGTCGAAAGCATCATCCGACGCCACTTCATCCGACGCCGCTTCGGGGCTGAGAGCCTCGCCCGTCGCATCCGCGCTATCGGGAAGCGCATCATGCGCTTCCGGCGCGTCGAATGCGACCGGCTCATCAGCGCGAATGTCAAAATCCATGTCGACATCAGCCATGGAATCGTCAAGGCGGTCGGCAAAATCCTCGTCGGAGGCAAGATTCTCGTCGGAGGCCCGGCCGTCACGCGCAGCCGCCTGCTCCGGCAGATACTCGACGGGATCGGCAGCCGTGTAGGGCTGTTCCGCCACCGAATGGTCGTCGAGCATCAGCTCGTCTTCGAGCGAGATCGCAACCGCTTCGTCGATTTCATGATCGGGGGCGGCCGTCTCGACAGCAGGCGCGTCGGCAACGGCAACAGCATGCTGGGCGTCTTCGGCTTCCTCGTCGATCCGGAAGTCCTGGTTGAGCGACGCGGCAAGCTCGTCCGCCATCGGCTGGTCGTCCTCGAAGGGAGAGACATCCTCAAGCGAACTGGCGACGGCATTGTCGAAATCAGCGTCGAAAGCCGGCTCGACAGACGGCGCGGCTTCGGCGGCGGCCGTATCGCTGGCGCCGGCGGCATGGTCGTCGACATCAGTCATGTCCAGATGGAAATCGTCGTCGAGCGACGCGGCAAGCTCGTCGTCGTCCATTGCGCTGGCATCAGCAGCTTCGAACGCAGGCTCATGCTCGAAAGTCTGCTCACGAGCCTCGGCAACCGGAGCGGCGTCGCTGTCGTCAGCGCCGAACTCGCCCATCATTTCCTTCTCGAGATCGATATCGAAATCGCTCTCTTCCGCCACGTGATCGGCGGCTGGGGCTTTCGGCTGGGCGGGCGGCTGCGGCTTGACCGGCTGGCGCGGGTCGAACCCCATGATCCTGGTCAGTTCCGCGAACGGATCATCGCCAGCGATGTCGTTGTTGTCGGCTACTCTCAGCTGGGTTCTGTCTGCCATTATTGTTCCCGAACTCGCACTCATTCGGACGCCATGGACGTCGCGTAGGGTTGGCCCTTACCAGCGCAATGTGGGCAAAAGGTGACAGGTTTTTAGTCAAACCTAACGCATTTCGGTGGGCGCGGCGGCTCCGATCAACGTCAGGCCGGACGTCAAAACATCCGAAACAGCCTGCACCAGCCCTAGTCTGGCATGCGTCAATTGTCGGTCGTTAACCTTAACAAAACGTAAGTCTGGATTATCCGTGCCACGGTTCCAGTGTCCATGGAAGCTGGAAGCCAGATCATAGAGGTAAAATGCCAGCCGATGCGGCTCGAGCGCAAGTGCTGCCGACTCGATCAGGCGCGGATATTCGGCAAGCTTGCGGATCAGGCCGATCTCGCCCTCGTCGGTCAGCAAAGCCACGGCGGACGCCAGGCTGTTGCGGTCGAAATTGGCTTCGCCCAGCTGCTCGCTCGCCTGCCTGAACACCGAATGGCAGCGCGCCGAGGCATACTGCACATAGAACACCGGGTTATCCTTGGACTGCTCGGTCACCTTGGCGAAATCGAAATCCAACGGCGCATCGTTCTTGCGGTAGAGCATCATGAAGCGGATCGCGTCGCGGCCAACCTCCTCCACCACTTCGCGCAACGTCACGAAATCGCCGGACCGCTTCGACATGCGCACCGGCTCGCCGTCCCGAAACAGCTTCACCAGCTGGCAAAGCAGCACGGTAAGTTTCACTTCGTCCCCGGCAATGGCCCGCGCCAAAGCTTCCAGCCGCTTGACATAGCCGCCATGGTCCGCGCCGAGCACATAGATCAGGTCGACGAAGCCGCGATCGACCTTGTCCTTGAGATAGGCGACGTCGGCGGCGAAATAGGTGAAGGAGCCATCGGACTTGACCAGCGCCCGGTCCATGTCGTCGCCGACCGCGGTCGAGCGGAACAGCGTCTGCTCGCGGTCCTCCCAATCGTCGGGCTTCTCGCCCTTGGGCGGTGGCAGCTTGCCCTTGTAGATATGGCCCTTCAGCGTCAAATCGTTGATCGCCGAACGGATCTTCTTGGCATTGTCGGCGTGCAGCGTGCGCTCGGAGAAGAACACGTCGTGATGCACGTTGAGCATCGCCAGATCCTCGCGGATCATCGCCATCATCGCATCGATGGTGCGGTCCTTGACGATGGCGAGCGCCTCGTCGTCCGGCATCTGCAGGAGCGAGCGGTCGAACTCCTTGGCCAGCGCCTGACCGACAGGGACGAGATAATCGCCGGGGTAAAGCCCAGCCGGTATCTCGCCGATATCATCGCCAAGCGCCTCGCGGTAGCGCAGTATGACCGAGCGGCCGAGCACGTCGATCTGCGAGCCGGCATCGTTGATGACATATTCCTTGGTCACGTCGTAGCCGGCGAAGGCCATCAGATTGGCGAGCGCGTCGCCGACCACAGCACCCCGGCAGTGGCCGACATGCATCGGCCCCGTCGGATTGGCCGAGACATATTCGACATTGGTCTTCCTGCCGCCGCCAACGGTCGAACGTCCATAGTTGCGGCCCTCGCCAAGCAGCTCGGTCAGATGCGTCTGCCAGAAGCCGTCCTTCAGCCGGAGATTGACGAAACCCGGACCGGCCACGTCGGTGGCGGCGACATCCTTGTCGTCACGCAGCGCTTGCGCCAGTTTCTCGGCCAGCGCGCGCGGATTCTGGCCGGTCGGCTTGGCCAGCACCATTGCCGCATTGGTCGCCAAGTCGCCATGGCTGGCGTCGCGCGGCGGCTCGACGGCAATGCGCGACAGGTCCGGCGAAACGCCATTACTGTCTTTCAAATCAAGCGCTTCGACGGCTTTTATGATTCGCGCGGTGAAATCGGCGAAGATGTTCATGGGACTGGCTCTGGTGGCTTTGCAGGGAATCCGGCTCGTTGGCCGGCAAAATCGAGCCCGCCCTAGCTCAATTCAGGCGTATGGTCAAACAAACGCCGGTGCTCCTTGAGCGCATAGGTGTCGGTCATACCCGCCAGGAAGTCGGCGACGCTGCGCGCCTTGATGCGATCGTCGGCCCGATCCAGCCCCTCGCGCCAGCCGTCCGGCATGGCGCGCGGATCGGCGAAATAGGCGTCGAACAGATCCTTGACGATCTGCTCGGCGTCCGCGCGCACCCGCATGACTTCCGCGTGCCGATAGAGATGCTTGTAGAGAAAAGCCTTCAGTTCTTTCTCGAAGGCGGCCATTTCGGCCGAGAAAGTCACCATAGTCTCGCCCGCCGCCCTCACCGCATCGGCGCTCTGAGGCCTGATGCGCTCCAGATTGGCAGTGGTGGAGACGATGACGTCCTCGACCATGGCGGTGATCTGCCGCCGCATCAGTTCATGGCCGGTGCGCACATCATCGAGGGAGGGATAGCGTGCGCGCACGCCTCTCAGAATGGTTCCGGGCAGCGAAACCGTCTCCAGCATGTCCAGCGTCAGCAGCCCTGCCCTCAAGCCATCGTCGATGTCATGGTTGTTGTAGGCGATGTCGTCAGCGATCGCCGCGCATTGCGCCTCGATGCCGGCAAACCGGTCCAGTTCGAGGTCATGCAGCTGCGAATAGTCACGGATCGCCTGCGGCACCGGCCCTTTCAGACCTTGACCATTGGCGTCCGTCAGCGGTCCATTGTGCTTGACCAGACCTTCCAGCGTTTCCCAGGTCAGGTTGAGCCCGTCGAATTCGGCGTAGCGCGCCTCTAGCCTTGTCACGATGCGCAGCGATTGCGCATTGTGGTCGAAACCGCCCCAGGCGGCCATCTTCTCGTTCAGCGCGTCCTCACCAGTGTGGCCGAAAGGCGTGTGGCCGAAATCATGCACCAGTGCGACTGCCTCGGCGAGATCCTCGTCGCCGCGCAGCGCCCGTGCCAGGGCGCGCGCGATCTGCGCCACTTCGATCGAATGGGTCAGCCGGGTGCGGTAGTGGTCGCCTTCATGCGCAATGAAGACCTGCGTCTTGTGTTTGAGCCGGCGGAAGGCCGTCGAATGAATGATGCGGTCGCGGTCGCGCTGGAACGGCGTGCGGGTCGGGCTTTCCACCTCGTCGAAAAGCCGTCCACGCGACTTTGCCGGATCGCAGGCATAGGCGGCGCGTGGCCGATAGCCGAATCCGATGTCGCCCAACTCATTGGTCATGGCTGATGCTGCCGCAGTTGACTTGGTCCAGTTGGCTTGGGCCTGGTTGACTTGGCCCCTCGCGCTTCATACCTATCATGTGAAACCGAAAGCAAGGTGACGCCCATGGGCGCTGATGCCAAGACTGCCATGAAAGTCGATATGACCGAGGCCGCTGCCAAGCGGATCGCCAAGATTGTCTCGGGCGAGGCCGGCAAGACGGCGCTGCGCGTTTCGGTCGAAGGCGGCGGTTGCTCGGGCTTTTCCTACAAGTTCGACCTGGTCGAAGGTGCGAATGACGATGACGTCGCCATCGAAAAGGACGGCGCCACGGTGCTGATCGATGATCTGTCGCTGGTCTATATGGGTGGTTCGGTGATCGATTTCGTCGACGATCTGATGGGCCAGTCGTTCCAGATCAGGAACCCCAATGCCGTCGCCTCCTGCGGCTGCGGCACGAGTTTTTCCATATAGAATGCCTGCCATCGGCGCGGTCCGTCAGATCGCGCTGGCGGCCGGCCGCGACCTCGATACGACGCTAGCCTTCTGGCGCGACGTGCTAGGTATGGCTGTCCACGCGCGCTTCGATCCGCCGGGCATTGCCTTCATCATGGCCGGTGATATCAGGTTGCTGTTCACTGACGGCATACCAGCCGGAACCGTCTATCTCGACATATCGGGCCTCGACGATTTCCACGCCTCGGCAATCGCCGCCGGCGTCCCCTTCACCGCGCCGCCGATGCTTGTCCATCGCGACACCGAGGGCCAGTTCGGTCCAGCGGGGGAAAGCGAATGGATGGCCTTCCTAAAGGACCCGGCTGGCAATACGATCGGTCTCGTCGAACGCCATCCGCCGCAAGAGCCCAACTGAACAGCATCGGGACCATCATGAAAATCGTCACCTGGAACATCAACGGCGTGCGCGCCCGCATCGGCAACCTGACCCATTGGCTGACCGAAAGCGCGCCCGATATCGCCTGCCTCCAGGAGATCAAGACGGTCGATGAGCAGTTCCCGCGCGCCGAGATCGAGGCGCTTGGCTACAACGTCGAAACCCATGGCCAGAAGGGTTTCAATGGTGTCGCCATCCTGTCGAAATTGCGCTTCGACGAGGTCATCAGAGGCCTGCCTGGCGACGATGCCGATGAACAGGCGCGTTTCATCGAAGGCGTTTTCTCGACCGACAAGGGCGCATTGCGCGTCGCCTCGCTCTATCTGCCGAACGGCAATCCGATCGATGACGAGAAGAAGTTCTCCTACAAGCTGTCCTGGATGGCACGGCTGGAGCGCTGGGCGCAGGAACGACTTGAGCTCGAAGAGGCGCTGGTGCTGGCCGGCGACTACAACGTCATTCCCGAGCCGATCGACGCGCGGTTTCCGGAGAACTGGCTGGGCGATGCGCTGTTCCAGCCGCAGACGCGGCAAGCCTTCCGCCGGCTGCTCAACCTGGGGTTCACCGAAGCGGTGCGCGCGGTCACCGACGCGCCCGACACCTATACCTTCTGGGACTATCAGGCCGGCGCCTGGCAGAAGAACAACGGCATCCGCATCGACCATCTGCTGCTGTCGCCGGAAGCCGCCAACCGGTTCTCATCCGCCTCGATCGAAAAGCATGTCCGCGCCTGGGAAAAACCCTCCGATCATGTGCCGGTGGCGATCGATCTCGCGCTGCAGCCCGCCTGAGAGAACCCTGGCCCGACGCCGGGCGCGCCTGCGCTCGACCTCATATAGCCACATTCCGGCGCATGATGGGAGACCAGCATGGCGGCTGGGGTTCCCATGACCATTCGATTTCATCTTTGTCCGATCGGCCTGGCATTTGCGGTGGCCGCTCCTGCCGCGGCACTTGCCGATCAGGAATGCCTGGCCAATGGAAAATCCTATCAGCTCGGCCAGGTCGCCTGCCTGACGGTTGCCGACCAGAGCCATCTTGCCCGTTGCGACATGGTGCTCAACAACACCTCGTGGACGAAGGTCGGGGACAGCTGCCCCGCAAACACAATGGCGCCGCACCTGCACGCCACGCCGATCTCGACGCCAGCGCCCAGTCTGGTGCCGACGGAACCGACCGAAAAGTGAGCCAATCTCCCCCCTTGGGGGGGAGATTGGCTGTCGCAACCGTTTTCGCCAATCTCCAATGT
>NZ_JAMYSA010000053.1:0-42234 GCF_040321735.1 Mesorhizobium sp. M0293 | reverse complement strand
CCCTCTGGCCTGCCGGCCATCTCCCCCTCGAGGGGGGAGATTATGCGCTCAGCTTGCCAGCCGGCTCACCATCTCGTGCTGGGCATAGGCACGGCCGAAGCGGTTGGCGAGGAAGGTGTCGAGCGCGATTTCTTCCTGCTTGATGAAACCGGTCGCCGGCAGGCTGCCGTCGGCCAGCATGTCGAGCACGGCGCAGATGCCGGAGGCGGTGGTGATCTGGATGGCGCTGCGCACCTGATCGCCGACGCGTTTCGAGTAGATCTTGTTGGCGTAGGTCTCCTGCAGCAGGCGGCCGTTCTTGCGGCCCGAGACGGTGACGAAGACGATGACGACGTCCTGCAGCGTCGCCGGCAGGGCGCTTTCGAAAATGTCCTTCAGCACGTCGCGGCGGTGGCGCAGGCCAAGGTCGTTGAGCAGCGCCTTCATGATCGCGGCGTGGCCGGGGTAGCGGATGGTGCGGTAGTTCAGCGTGCGCACCTTGCCCTTCAGCGTCTCGGCCAGCGTGCCGAGGCCGCCGGAGGTGTTGAAGGCCTCGTAGGTGACGCCGTCGAGCGAGAATTCCTCGCGCTCCTCCAGCGGTGGCACTTCGACCAGCTCGCCCTCGACGATCGCTTCGCAGGGCTCGCAATATTCGTTGATGACGCCGTCGGTGCTCCAGGTCAGATTGTAGTTCAGCGCGTTGGACGGGTATTGCGGCAGGGCGCCGACGCGCATGCGCACGCTTTCCAGCGTGTCGAAGCGGCTGGCGAGGTCATTGGCGACGATCGAGATGAAGCCCGGCGCCAGGCCGCATTGCGGGATGAAGGCGCTCTTGCCCGAGCGAGCCAATTCCTTGACCCGGCGGGTCGAGACGACATCCTCGGTGAGGTCGAGATAGTGCACGCCGGCACTTGCCGCCGCCTCGGCGATGCGCGTGGTCAAATGGAAAGGGGCAGCGCTGAGCGCCGCGAACTTGCCAGCGAGCGCCGCTTCAAGCGTGCCGGAGGCCTCGATATCGAGCTCCAGCGTCGCAACCGTGGCCGGCACTTCGGCAGCAGTGAGCTGCGCCGCCGAGCGGTCGACGAGCGTGACCTGATAGTCACCCGTGGCGGCGAGCATCTCGGCAATGGTCGAGCCGATCTTGCCGGCGCCGACAACAACAATTTTCTTCATGACCGATCCCTCGCGCAAAAGCTGATTTATGTCTTTTTGTCTTATGCATGTCGTTGCCCCAAACCGCTGAAAACTTTGGGCGACATGCATGAGTTTTGCAGCTTGCCCGTCGAAAGGAAGCGTGGAATTGTTCGAAACGAAACTCTAATTGCGCAATCTGCCGACGGGAATCGTTGAAATGCTCAGTGACGCCGAACAGGCCCTGCTTTCCCTGCTGCGCGAGAACGCGCGCGCCTCGACCGCCGAGCTCGCGCGGAAGCTTGGTGTGTCACGCACGACCGTGCAGAGCCGGCTCGAACGGCTGGAGCAGCGCGGCATCATCATAGGCTATGGCGTCCGGCTGGCGCCGGACTATGAGCAGGGGCTGGTGCGGGCGCATGTGCTGCTCACCGTGACACCCAAACTCGCCGACAAGGTGGTGCGCGGCCTGCGCGACCTGGCGCCGGTCAGGACGCTGCATTCGGTCAGCGGCAATTTCGACATGATCGTCATCGTCGACGCGCCGTCGATCCGCGACCTCGATCTGCTGCTCGACCAGATCGGCGCCATGGACGGGGTCGAGCGGACCTCGTCATCGATCATCCTGTCGACGCGGATTGACCGGTGAAGCTGCTGATCTCCCCCCTTGCGGGGGAGATGGCCGGCAGGCCAGAGGGGGTCGGTTCGACCGGATGCGACCTCCTCACGACAGATGGGGGTTAGCGCTTCACGTGAGGCGACCCCCTCTGTCGCCTACGGCGACATCTCCCCCTCAAGGGGGGAGATCGACCTCTAATCCACCGCCAAGGGAAAACTCACCACCACCTCAAGCCCGGGCCGGCAATCCTCGAGCGTAATCGATGCGCCATGCAGATCGGCGATGGCCCTGACAAGGCTGAGGCCCAGCCCGCTGCCGGGCGTCGAGCGGCTGTGGTCCAGCCGGTAAAGCCGCTGGAAGACCTTCTCACGCTCGTCGGCGGGAATGCCGGGTCCGTTGTCGGCAACGCTGGCGACAACGTGGTCGCCCTGGCGCGTCACCGACAGTTTGATGGATGTGCCTGATGGACAATGGCGCAGCGCGTTCTCGACTAGATTGGCGAACATCTGCGTCAGCAGTTCGCGATCGCCGTGGATACGGTCCATCGTTTCCTGCCGTTGCGCCAACGACAGCGATTTTCCGTCGTCCTCGGCCACGTCGGCGTAGATCTCGGCGATGGTTTGCAGCACCTCGCCCAGATCGATATCGGTAAACCGCGCCCTGCGGGCGCCGGCCTCGATCTGCGCGATGCGCAGCAGCGCGTCGAAGGTCTCGTTGATCTGCAGGCTCTCGGCATATGCCTCGGCGAGTTCACTGGTGATTTTCTGACCCGACAGGTTCTTTTCGGTCGCGGTGTCGAGGATCATCTGCAGTCGGTTGAGCGGCGTCTTCAGATCGTGTGCGATGTTGGCGCTGACCTGTTTCATGCCTTCGACCAGCGCCGACAGGCGGTCGAGCGCGGCGTTGACCTGGTTGGAGACGATGTCGATATCGTCGCCCTTGCCGGTCAGCGGAATGCGGGTGTCCAGCCGTCCATGCGAGACGTCCACCATGGTGGCGGCGATGCCGTCGAGACGGCGCTGGACGCGCGAGGCAAGCAGCGCGCCGCCGGCGACCGCCAGCCCGGTGATGATCAGCGTCCCCCAGCCGAAGCTCATCAGCACCACCTCTTCCAGCTCCTCCGTTTCGGAAAGGCTGAAGGCGACGGTCAAAGTGTTGCCGCCGATCGAGCCGGAATAGGCGCGGTACTCGGCGCCGGGCGGCACGCCAGGCATCTCGGCATTGAACATCGAGAAGCCGTCGGGAAGCCCCGCCGCGGTGAAATTGCCGGCCAGGCGATTGCCGGCCGCGTCGGTCAGCGAAAACAGCTGTTGCTTCCTAGGGCTGCGCATGGAGTGGCTGCCGACGGTCTCCACCAGCTCCTTGAGATCATTGTCGGCATAGGTCGCGGCGACGACGGCGTAGGTTTCCTTGATGGTGTCGTCGAGCCGCTCGGCAAGATCGGCGCTCATCATCTGGTAGACGATGGCGCCCGACAAGATGAAGGCCAGCACGAACAGAAAGGCGAAGGTCAAGGCAAGCCGGAACGGCGTGCTGCGCAGCAGGCGGGACCAGGTCTCGGTCATGGCGGCGCGTGCAGGCTGTAGCCGGTGTTGCGGACCGTGTGGATGAGCTGGGTTTCGAACGGCTTGTCGATCTTGGCCCGCAGCCGGCTGATATGGGTCTCGACGACGCTGGTCCTGGGATCGAAATGAAAATCCCAGACGCGCTCCAGAAGCATGGTGCGGGTGATGACGCGGCCCTCGCCGCGCATCAGCACTTCCAGCAGGCTGAACTCCCTCGGCTGCAGGTCAATCGGCTGACCCCGCCTGACAACGCGCCGCATGATCAGGTCCATCTCGAGGTCGGCAACCCGCAGAACGGTTTTCTGCTCCTGCGCGGCCGGCCGGCGGCCAAGCGCGTTGATGCGGGCGAGCAGCTCGGAAAAGGCGAAGGGCTTGACCAGATAATCGTCGCCGCCGGCCTCGAGGCCTTCGACGCGGTCGTCGACGCCGCCGACGGAGGTGAGAAAGATCGCCGGGGTCCGTACGCCCGCGGCGCGGATCGCCTTGATCATCGACAGGCCGTCGAGGCCCGGGATCATGCGGTCGGCGACGATCACGTCATAGCTGCCGCTGGTCGCAGCGAAAAGCCCGTCATGCCCGTTGCGCAAGAGGTCGCAGACATGGCCGGCCTCGGTCAGTCCCCTGACGATGTAGTCGGCCGTCCTGAGGTCGTCCTCGACGAGAAGCAGTCGCATGAAAGGTCCGGTCCGTTGCCGAGATCGGCAAGCTAACACCGGCACGGGCTTGTTCCTAGGATGTCGCGAGGCCGCATGTCCGGTGGCGCTTCGCTCTAAACATTCGAGATTGGCCGAGGCCTTCACAACTTCGTCATCCCAGGGCGGAGCAGGAGCGGAGCTCCGTCGCGGAGACCCTGGGATCCATGCCGCGACCCCAACGTGTCGCCACGGTTCAGAATTCTGCTCCGCTGCATCCTTCGGCCGAGGTCGCGGCATGGATCCTCGGGTCTGCGCCGCGTCGCTACGCTCCTTGCTCCGCCCGTGGATGACGAAGCGGGGGGGTTTTCGGTAATTGTCAACGCTAGCGCAACCGCCCTGTACCCTATTCCGATTCCAGCAGGATTTCGTCGGCGTCGTCGGTTGCGCTCTTCAAGGTCATGTGAACGACGAGGGCAATGATGCAGCCGAGGAAGAGCAGGCTGGTGAAAATGGTGCCGAAGCCCAGGCCGCCATGCCTGACCGACCGTGACAGCAGGTCGCCGAAGGAAGCGCCGAGCGGCCGCGTCAGGATGTAGGCGAGCCAGAAGGCCAGGATGCCGTCGAGATCGAGCAGCCAGTAGGCGAGCGCGATGAGCGCGATCGCGCCGCCGAACAGCAGACCGGTGCCGAGGTAGCCCATGCCGAAGCTTTCGGCGACGAGGTCGCCGGCGGCGGTGCCGAGCGAGAACGTCAGGAGGATCGCCAGCCAGTAGAAGATCTCGCGCCTGGTGGTGAAGATGGTATGGATCGACAGCGTCCTTTCGCTGGCGTACCAGACCGCGAATGTCGCGGCGAGTGCCACCGAGAAGGCGATGGTCGTCGTCTGCAGGCGCACGCCGAAATCGTCGACCAGATTGTCGGTGACCAGCGTGCCGACGATGCTGATCAGCACCACCGCCAGCCAGTAGGCCCAGGGCACATAGCGTTTCTGCGCGAATTGGACGACAAGCGCGGCAATCAGGACACCGGTCATGATCAGCGAGGTGACGGGCAACCCAAGTCCGATCGTGTCAGAGAGATAGTCGGCCGCCGTCTCGCCCATGGTGACCGCCATCAGCTTGATCAGCCAGAAATCGAGGGTGACCTCCGGAACCCTGTTGTGGCTCGGTGCGGCGGGTTGCTGCATGTTGGGCGCGAGCATGGCTGATGTCCCGAGATCCTTGATTGCGGCGGCGCAGAATTGAGCCGGCATGGCGCACAGTACGCAGCAGAGTTCGCATCAGCCTGTCCGGCGGCATACAAATTCGTAAGAATGGGTCTCGTAAAAGGCCGCTACGCCCGACGGCGCGCCGATGGTGCCGGCCTGCTGTTCCCGGCCTTCGTCGCGCTCTCCTGAGCGGCTGCTTGTCGTTGTTTTGGCGCAATTCCCAAGGGAAAGCGCTATGCGCTTTTCCCGGGAAAAGCGCTTCACACTTTTCCTGGAATTGCTTAGCCGCCAAGCGGATGCGGCATGTAGCCGACAAAGCCCGCGATCTTCCAGCTGCCGCCGACCTTGGTGCAGAAATACAGCGTCTGCCATTTCAGCCTGTCCACGCTGCCGTCGGCCTTGGCGACCGAGCCGTCGAATTTCTTGTGCAGCACGGCGCGGTCGCCGTCGACATCGATGTCGCGCATGTTGGTGACGCGGAACAGCGCCTCGCGCAGAGGCTCGGCGAATTTGGTCGCCGCGGTCTCCTTGGCTTGGCGCAGCCACTCGTCGCGATAGATTTCCAGCCGCGGAAACTGCAGTCGCCAGGCATCGGCATTGCTCAGGAAACGCGCGTGCATGCCGAAGAAGCTTTCGGCGACGAAATCATCCTCGACCATCGGCCAGTCCTGGCCGATGAAAGCGTCGATGTCGCGCCGCACCAGCATTTCCCAGAGCGCGTGACGATCGGCGTCGCCTGCCGGAAACGGGTTCTTGTCGTAGGTCATTGCTGCTGTCTCCGGTCTGGCAAATGCTGTGCGTTGCGACCGCAAGGCGGGCCGCCAGTGCGCACGATGCAAGCGCTTCTGTAATAAAGCAACATGAATTCCTGGGAATGTTGCTTTCCAACAAGGCCTCTATGAGGATCGCCCCGATCGGGGTAAATGTCGATCGAAGCGGGCGCTGTCATGGCGCCCCGCCCTGTCATCAGAGGAGGCCTTCCCTTGCCCAAGCAATGTTTTGGAACGTCGCATGTGCCGCTGTCGCCCGCCGTGCGCGCCGGCGATCTCGTCTATGTCTCCGGCCAGGTTCCCGTCGGCAGCGACGGCATCGTGGTCAAGGGCGGCATAACGGAACAGACCGAGCAGGTGCTCGCCAATATCAAGGCCGCACTGGCGCTCGCCGGCTGCACCCTTGACGATGTCGTCAAGACGACGATCTGGTTGGAAGATGCGCGCGATTTCGGCGCCTTCAACGCGGTCTATGCCAGGCACTTCCCGAAGAACCCGCCGGCCCGCACCACGGTCGAATCGCGGCTGATGATCGACATCAAGATCGAAGTCGAGGCGGTCGCGTACAGACCGGTCGGATAGGCGACAACGAAGCGGAGGTTCCCCCCATGCAATTCGACCTCCTGCTGAAGGGTGGACGGCTGATCGATCCGGCGGCCGGCATCGATGCGCTGCGCGATGTCGCCATTGCCAATGGCCGAGTCGCTGCGATCGATGCCGATATCCCGGTGACCAGCGCCGCGCAGGTCGTCGATGCCGCCGGCTGCATCGTCACATCAGGCCTCGTCGACCTGCACAGCCATGTCTATTGGGGCGGCACCTCGCTCGGCGTCGATGCCGACCGGTTGGCCGCAAAGAGCGGCACCACCACCTTCATCGATGCGGGCAGTGCGGGTGCAGGCAACTTCCTCGGCTTCCGCCGCCACGTCATGGAGCGCTCGAAGGTCCGCATCCTGGCCTATGTCAACATTTCCTTTGCCGGCATTTTCGGCTTCTCGCAGACGGTGTCGGTCGGCGAGTGCAGCGATCTCCGGCTCTGCGAGCCGCGCGAGGTCGTGGCGGCGGTGCGCGAACACCGCGATGTCGTGGTCGGCGTAAAAGTCCGCTCCGGCAAGCACGCCGGCGGCACCAGCGGCATCGCACCCGTCGATCTGGCGCTGGAAGCCGCCGATCAGGCCGGGCTGCCGCTGATGGCGCATATCGACGAGCCGCCGCCCGGCCGCTCGGAAGTGCTGCCGCGCCTGCGCAAGGGCGATATCCTCACCCACTGCTTCCGGCCGTTCCCGAATGCGCCGGTCTTCGCCTCCGGCGCGGTGCGGCCGGACATGCGGCTGGCGCGCGAGCGCGGCGTCATTTTCGACATCGGCCACGGCATGGGCTCGTTCGATTTCGCGGTCGCCCGGGCCATGCTCGAGGAGGGGCTGGCGCCCGACGTGATCTCGAGCGACGTGCATCTCTACTGCGTCGACGGGCCGGCTTTCGACATCCTGGTCTGCATGTCGAAGCTGCTGGCGCTCGGCATGCCGCTGGTCGAGGTCTTGCGCGCCGCGACGCAGGCGCCGGCACAGGCGATCGCGCGGCCTGATCTGGGCACGCTGGCGGTCGGCACGGTTGGCGATGTCGCCGTGCTCCGGCAGCACCCAGGCCGCTTCACCTTCGTCGACGCGGTCGGCGCATCGCTGGTCGCCGACCAGCGGCTGGTCTGCGAAGGCATCGCCATCGGCGGCACCTGGTGGCCAAACGAGACGGTGAACGACGTCAGCGAGACGGAACGTTTCGGGGCGCATGAACGGCATACGCATGTCGAGGTTGCGGCGAGGCATTTTGGGCATCGGCATGAGTAGCTGATCTCGGCCGTCGGGGTTGTGCCTGCCTAACGGCGGCTGCGCGTTTGGCGAATGGCTTCCCCCACTCCGTCACCGCTTCGCGGCGCCACCTCTCCCCCCTCCGGAGGGAGAGGAAAAGCGCCAAGGCTGGCAAACTCGTGCCCTTCCTCTACCCCGTCGATCGGGGGAGAGGTGGCGAGCGAAGCTCGACGGAGTGGGGGTCGATCTTACCTGGCGTTGCTCACCGCCCCATAGACCGGCGTCTCTATCCCCTCCATCCGTGCCTTGATCTGCAGCGCCACATATTTCGAGTAGAAGCGCGACAGTGCGAGGTTGCCGCCGTGGAACCATAGCGCTTCCTGCGCGGTTGGTTTCCACATGTTGCGCAGCTCGCCTTGCCATGGGCCGGGGTCGCCCTTCACGCCGGAGCCGAGGCCCCAGCAGGGGCCGACCTTGTCGGCGACCTCGCGCGAGACGATTCCCGCCACCGTCTCGTTCATCGACTGATAGCCGGTGCAGGCGATGATGGCGTCGGCGGCGAGTTCGGTGCCGTCCTCGAACAGGATGCCGCTCGGCGTTAGTGACTTGATGGCGACGCCGCTGCGGACGCCGATCTTGCCGTCGATGATCAGGTCGGACGCGCCGACATCGATGTAGTAGCCGGAGCCGGTGCGGTAGGCCTTCATCAAAAGGCCGGTCTCGTCGTCGCCGAAATCGATGGCGAAGCCGGCGGCGCGCAGGCGGTCGTAGAAGGCCGCGTCGCGCGCCTTGACCACCTCGTAGAGGGCGCGCTGGCCCTTGGGCACCAGCGCGAACGGCGTCGAGGCGACGATCATGTCGGCCTTCGCGGTGGTGATGCCGCGCGCCAGGGCGGTCTCCGAGAATATCTCGAAGCCGACTTCCATCAGCGTGTCCGACTTGACCACGGTGGTCGGCGAGCGCTGGATCATGGTGACGTCGGCGCCGCTTTCCCAGAGATCGACGCAGACATCGTGCCCGGAGCTTGCCGCGCCGATGACGGCGACCTTTTTGCCGCGAAATTTCTCGCCGCTGGCATACTGGCTGGAATGCAGCAACTCGCCCTTGAATTGATCGGCGCCCGGCAGATCGATCCGCCGTGGCGGGCCATAGGCGCCGGTGGCGAAGACGATGTGCCTCGGCTTCAGCGTGATCTGCCGGCCGACGCGGTCGACCACCACGGTCCAGACCTTTTCGGTTTCGTCATACGAGGCGCTGAGGCACTTGGTGGCGACCCAATAGTTGAGTTCCATGACGCGCGTGTACATTTCCAGCCAGTCGCCCATCTTGTCCTTGGGCGTGAACACCGGCCAGTTTTCCGGGAAGGGAATGTAGGGCAGATGGTCGTACCAGACCGGGTCGTGCAGCACGAGCGTGCGGTAGCGGTTGCGCCAGGAATCGCCCGGCCGCGCATTCTTCTCGATGACGATGGTGGGCACGCCGAGCTGGCGCAGCCGCGCGCCGAGCATGATGCCGCCCTGGCCGCCGCCGATGACCAGGCAATAGGGCTGTTCATCAGTGCCAAGCTCGCGCGTTTCGCGCGCCCGCGCCTCCGACCAGGTCTCGCGCTTGGGATCGGCCTTGTGGCGCACGCCCAGCGGCCGCGCCGCCCCCTTGCGCTCCTCGAACCCTATCAGGTCGGGCATCGCCGTGAACAGCGTCCGGCAGCGGCCATCGCGCAGCCGCATGATGCCTTCCCCTGACGCCACTGCGGTTTCGAAGCTGAACCAGGCTTCGATGATGCCCTCGTCCGAAGTTGCCTCGCCGGTCAGGCGCCATGCCGTCGGCTTCGCCGTCGCCAGCGTTGCCGCCAGCATACCGGCGATCGCCTCGCGACCTTCCATGGTCGTGATGTTCCAGGTGAAGGTCAGGAGATCGCGCCAGTAGCAATCATCGACGAACAGGTTGCTCGCTGCCGCCGCGTCGCCCGTTTCGAGCGCCTGCGCCAGGGATTCGAGCCATGCGGCGGCCTGTTTCGATGGGGCTATCTCGAGCATTTTTTCCTCTTCCTGCATGCGTCTAATCTGTGTTGGAACGGTAACTTGTCGGACTCGGCGCTGCCCCTCATCCGCCTGCCGGCACCTTCTCCCCGTGAACGGGGGGAAGAAACTAATCCCCGAGCGGCTCCATCTCCTTGCCGGTGCGGTGGATCTGGGCGTTGTATTTGATGCGGCGGACGGTCTCGCGGGCCGAGCCGTCGAGCTTGTAGGCGGAGGCCACCGCCAAAAGGTCGATCGCGGCCAGGAAGGCGAAGCGCGAGGCCGTCGGCTTCAGCGTGTCGGGATATTCCGGCACCGCCACCGTCAGCCTGACGTCGCAGGCGCGCGCGAGTTCGGTGTCGGGCGCGGTCACGGCGATGGCATTGGCGCGGTAGTGCTTGGCAAGTTCGACGGCCTCGATCACCTCGCGCGTGCGTCCCGTCGCCGAAATGGCGATCACCAGATCGCCGGGCTTCAAGGTCGAGGCGGTCATGCGCATCAGGTAGGGATCGCACTGGGCGCTGATCGATATGCCGTAGCGAAACAGCCGGTACTGGGTTTCCTGCGCCAGTGCCGAGGAGCTGCCGCCGAGGCCGAAGACCGTGACCTGGCGCGCCTTGGCGATCAGCTCGGCCGCCTTCTGCAGCTGCGCGGGGTCGAGCTGCCGCTCGGCCTCCTGCAGCGCCCGGCGCGCCTCGCCGAACACGGCATTCCAGAACGGCATGCCATTGTCGTTGCTGACGGAAGGTGACTTGGCCAGATAGAGCGCACCGACGACGAGGCTCTGCGCCAGCTTCAGCTTGAAGTCGCGCACGCCCTCGCAGCCGATGGCGCGGCAGAACCGGGTCACCGTCGGTTCGCTGACCCCGGCGCGTTGCGCAAGGGCGGCATTGGAGGCATCGACGGCGTATTTGACATCGTCGAGCACGACGTCGGCGACACGCCGTTCGGCCGGACGCAATTCCCCGTAGGAATCCTTGACCAGCGAGATGATGTCGGGGATGCGCCGGACAGGATCGCGCCCCTCCGCATCGTCGCTTGGAACAGGCTCTTCCTGGCTGCCAGCTTCGGTCATGAGATCCCGGTCTTTCCCTGGTTGCGAGGCTGACGTCTTAGCATGTTTGCACGCCATGGCTCCACGTGCCCGGCCGCATCGCAACCGCAGCGTGTCGTTGGGGAAGCTTCACGTCGCCGCTTTCTTTCCAGTCCACGCGAATTCAGAAGTATGTAGGAAAGCAACATAGATTTCAAGACGTAGAAAATTGTTCAAAAACAGCAAATTAGCTATTGGACCAGACTTTTGTGATACAGGTACCAGCGCTCGTGCTTGACAGGAAAGTAGGATAGTTACAGACTGATTTTCGCAGGGATGAGCCAATGGATCATCGCGCAATCTTCCCGGGGGGCAGATGAATACGGGCGATGCGAAAAACCCGAAGCTTGGCGTGCAGGCAGCGACCAAGATCTATCACACGGCCTCCGGCGACCTGCTGGCGCTGGACCGTTGCAGCCTCGATATCAGTGCCAATGAAATCGTCTCGATCGTCGGTCCTTCCGGTTGCGGCAAGACGACCCTTTTGTGGTCGATGTCGGGCCTGCATGGCCTGACCAGCGGCGAGATCCGGCTCGACGGTATCAAGATCACCGGCCCACATCCCGATATCGGCATCGTCTTCCAGGAAGCGAACCTTCTGCCGTGGCGCAATCTCGACGCCAACATCCGCTTCCCCTTCGAGATCAAGGGCGAAAAGCCGGACCGGGCGTGGATCGCGCATCTGCTGAACCGCGTCGGGCTCGATGGCTTCGGCGGCAAGTTTCCGCGCGAACTGTCGGGCGGCATGCAGCAGCGCGCGGCGATCGTGCGGGCGCTGGCGCTGAAACCCTCGGTGCTGCTGATGGACGAGCCGTTCGGCGCGCTCGACAGTTTCACCCGCGAGGAGATGAACCGCCTGGTCGAAGAGATCTGGCTCGACACCAAGACCACCATCGTCTTCATCACCCACAGCATCGAGGAGGCGATCTTCCTCTCCGACCGGGTGGTGGTGCTGAGCGCCCGGCCGGGCCGCGTCGCCAAGGAATATCGTGTGCCGTTCGCGCGGCCACGCTCGCTGGAGATCATGGCGACGAAAGAGGTCTTCGACCTCACCAACCGGATCAAGATGGACATAGTCGGCGAGCGCACGCGGCCAAAAGCGCCGGAGCGCCCGAGCGCCGAGATCGTGAGGATCAGACCGTGAGCGGAGGTGACGCCATCCCGGAATTCTCGAAAGCCAAGTCGGGGGCCAAATCCGGCGACGGCCACGAGGTCAGCCTGACCAATCTGTCGGCCTTCGCCAGTGGGCCCGGCATCAAGTCGGGCAAGGAAGTGACCGCCATTCTTGCCGTGGCGGTGATCATCATCGGCGGCATCGAGCTGGCGTTGCGGCTGTTCCACGTGCCGCTCTACATCATGCCGCCGCCGAGCTCGATTGCCTATGCGCTGTTCGACGAGTTTCCGCTGATCGCGCCGCATCTCGGCTACACGCTGGTCGAGCTGGTGTCCGGCTTCGCCATCGGCGCCGTTATCGGCCTCATCCTGGCTGCGGTCATCACCCAGTTCCCGTTCGCCGAGAAGATCGTCGCGCCCTACATTTTGCTGCTGGTCACCACGCCGATGCTGGCGCTGGTGCCGCTGCTGATCCTGCGCTTCGGCTTCGGCTACACGCCGCGCATCATCGCGGTGGCGCTGGCCGCCGGGCCGATGGTGATGATCAACGCCGCCACCGGCTTTCGCCGCGTCGACAGCGCCAAGATCGTGCTGGCGCGCTCCTATGGCGCCAGCACCTTGCAGATCTTCTGGAAGATCCGCGCGCCGATGGCGCTGCCGATGATCCTGGTCGGACTGATGATTGGCGCCATCTTCGGCCTGCTGACTGCTGTCGGCGCCGAGATGGTCGGCGGCGGCTTCGGCCTTGGCAACCGGCTGACCACCTATTCGTCGATGATCCAGATGCCGCAGTTCTTCGCGGTCGTGCTGATCCTGTCGACGCTCGGCATCCTGATCTACGTGCTGTTCTTCCTGATCGGCAAGAAATGGGCGAGCTGGGAGGCATGAACGCGGGAAACTAGTGGCGCCCGGGAGGCGGGCGACAGGGCAAGACTGACAATCAACAAAAAGGGGAAATGCCATGACCAAAAAAATCTCGATCAACCCGGTGGGGATAAGCCGCCGCTATTTCCTGCAGGTGACCGGCGCCGGGCTGGTGACCGCGACGACACTTGGCGCCACGGGCCGCAAGGCCAGGGCCGAGCCTTATGGAAAATTCACCTGGATCTCGCCGCGCGGCACGCTCGAAGTGCTCGACGACTATCCCTACTGGGCAGCCAAGAAGGCCGGCTATTTCGACGGGCTGGACACCGACATGCAGCCGGGGCCGTCGGATGGAACCGCGACGGTCAAGTTCGTCGATGTCGGCCAGGCCGATATGGGCTTCCCGTCGCCTGGTGTGTTTTCCTTCGCCATCCAGAACGGCATGAAGCTGAAGTCGGTGTTCCACATGGGCGCTCGCGACACGTTCAGCATCGCCTTCCGCAAGGGTGAGGGGTCGAACGACCTGAAGAAGCTGGAAGGCAAGACCATCCTGCTCGGCTCCGCCGCATGGCAGTCGATCACCGACCCGCTGCTGGCCGCTCAAGGCGTCGACATCAAGAAGGTCAAGTATGTCGAGGCCGGCTGGCCGACCTGGGGCACCGCCCTTGCCGGCGGCCAGGGCGATGCCGCTTTGGCATGGGAAGGCCTGCGCGCCGAATGGATCGCCAAGGGGCTCGACTTCGAATACTGGCTCGGCGTGCAGAACTCGAAGCTGCCGGCCAACACCTTCGTCGTGCGTGCCGCCGATCTCGAGGATCCCGACCGCAAGGCGTTCCTGGAAAAGTATCTGCGCGGCTGGGCGATGGGCCTGGAGTTTGGGTATCAAAACCCTCGCGCGGCCGTCGAAGCGGTGTTCGAGCAGTTCCCGACGCTGGCCAAGAATCTCGGGCCCGAACTTGGAACGACGTCGATCCTGCAGCAGATCAACGTCTTCCGCGGCGACATGGACAAGCGCGGCGGCTGGGGCTCGCACGATATGGCGAGCTGGCAGGGCTTCTTCGACGAAATCCACAAGATCGGCCAGATCACCGCGCCGGTGAAGGCCGAGGATGTCTGCACCAATGAGCTGATCGGCCCGGCCAACGATTTCGACAAGGCTAAGGTCAAGGCCGACGCCGACGGATACAAGCTGTCGGAAGGCTTTGCCGCTCTCGATGTCGAGAAGATCAAGGCGCATCTGTTCGATTCGGCGGTGAAATAGGGCTGCGCAAACGAGCAATGTCGGCGCTGCCCCTCGTTGTCCTGCCTTGGCTCCTTTCCTCTCCCTCCGGAGGGGGGAGAGGTGGCGCCGCGAAGCGGCGCCGGAGTGGTGGAATGCGTTCGCCAAACGGGCAGTCGCCGCAGGCACAATCTCTGGCGAGCAAGAAACCTCAGCGCGCGGCGAAGGTCGACCCCCACTCCGTCGAGCCTCGCTCGCCACCTCTCCCCCGATCGACGGGGGAGAGGAAGGGGCAGCGCCAAGCTGAGGTGATTGTCCTGGATTAACATACGGGCGACGACGAGGTCGCCGCCCAAGATTCAATCAAGAATTGGGAGGCGGAATTGTCCGACAAGGTAAAAGTTCTGGTGGTTGGTCTCGGCAATATGGGTGCGTCGCATGCGAGCGCCTATCACCGGCTCGACGGTTTCGAGATCGTCGGCATCATGAGCCGCTCGATCAAGAGCAACACGAAGATCCCGGCGGAGCTCTCCAGCTATCCGCTTTATGAGGACTTCGATCAGGCGCTGAAGGAGACCAGGCCGGACGCCGTGTCGATCAACAGCTGGCCGAACACCCATGCCGAATATGCGCTGAAGGCGATCGCAGCCAATTGCCATGTGTTCATGGAAAAGCCGCTCGCCACCAACAATGAGGATGCCGAAAAGGTTGTTGCCGCGGCGCGGGCCAAGAACCGCAAGCTGGTGCTCGGCTACATCCTGCGCGTCCACCCCTCCTGGATCAAGTTCATCGAAGTCGGCAAGACGCTCGGCAAGCCGCTGGTGATGCGGCTCAACCTCAACCAGCAGAGCAGCGGCAGTGCCTGGCACTGGCACAAGAACCTCATCGATTCGCTGATTCCGATCGTCGATTGCGGGGTCCACTATGTCGACGTCATGTGCCAGCTGACCGGCGCCAAGCCGGTGCGTGTGCACGGCATCGGCGCCAAATTGTGGGCGGAAGCCGACAAGCAGAATTACGGCCATCTGCACGTCACCTTCGATGACGGCTCGGTCGGCTGGTACGAGGCCGGCTGGGGCCCGATGATGAGCGAGACGGCCTATTTCGTGAAGGACGTGGTCGGCCCCAAGGGCGCTGTCTCGATCGTCGCCGGACAGCAGGCGAGCAGCGCGGCCGAACTGGCCGAAGTGTCGAACTCCGCCGACATCGACCGCCACACCAAGACTGACGCGCTCAAGATCCACTATGCCGCGGTCGACGGCGACAAGAATTTCTCGAAGCCCGACGAGATCGTCAGCATGGAGGACGAGCCCGGCCACCAGGAACTCTGCGACCGCGAGCAGGCCTTCTTCCTGCGCGCCATCCGCGAAGATCTCGACCTCAGCGAGCAGATGGATGCGGCGGTCAACAGCCTGCGCATCGTGCTGGCCGCCGAACAGAGCATCGCGCTGGGGCGGACCGTCGACCTGGCCTGAATCCGGCTGCTGGCGCTGGAGGCGGCGCCGGAGGAACGAGAGCATCGACAAGATTGGTGTGTCCAAAGGGCGATCGCTTTAGGTTCGCGAATGTTGGCCCGGAAGCGACAGCTCGGGCACCTCAACGGGTGGCATTGAGAAACTGGGAGAGCGAGACATGGCTACCGACAGTCTGCTGAAAACCTGTGCGGAGTCCGACGCACTGGACCTGGCCGGATTGGTGAAGCGGGGCGACGTTACGCCGGCTGAACTGGTAGACGCAGCAATCACCCTGGTCGAGCGGCTCAACCCCCCGCTCAACGCGGTGGTCCATCGCCTCTACGACATGGCGCGCGCCCAGGCGCAGACGGTCGACAAATCAACACCCTTCGCCGGCGTGCCGTTCCTGCTCAAGGAGCTGGCCTCGTCCTGGACCGGGGCGCCGAACACCAATTCGTGCTTCTACCTGAAAGACGTCGTCGCCGACTTCGATACCGAAGTCGTTCGCCGCATGAAGGCGGCAGGGCTGGTGCTGGTCGGCAAGTCGAACGCGCCGGAGAACGGTTGGTCGATCACAACCGAGCCGAACTCTACGGCGCGACGAAGAACCCGTGGAAGGAAGGCATCACGCCCGGCGGCTCAAGCGGCGGTGCTGCCGCGGCCATCGCAGCGCGCATGGTGCCGATCGCCGAGGCCAGCGATGGCGCCGGCTCGATCCGCATTCCGGCCTCCTGCTGCGGCATCGTCGGGCTAAAGCCGTCGCGCGGCCGCGTCAGCCTCGCGCCGTTCGGCGACTATTGGTATGGCGGCGCCTATTTCCTGTGCTGCTCGCGCACCGTGCGCGACACCGCGGCCTATCTCGACGCGGTGGCCGGCGCGCTGCCGGGCGACCCCTACACGCCGCCGATTCCCAATGGTTCTTGGCTCAGCCTCTCGGCGCGGGCACCAAAGAAGCTGCGCATCGGCTTTTCCGTCACGCCACCCAACGGCACGGCGATCGACCCGGAGGTGAGGGCTGCGGTGCTGGCGACCGTGGCGGCGCTCGAGCGTCTCGGGTACGACGTCGAGGAGCACGACATGCCGCTCGACGCCAACGCGGTCTGGAAAACCTACACCAACATGACCTGCGTGCAGACGGCGGCGACCTTCGACTACCTTGAAACGGTGATCGGCCGGCCGGTGACGCCAAATGACGTCGAGGCGGTGACCTGGGCGATCATCGAGCGCGGCCGCGCGACCAGCGGTATCAGGCACATCTCCGATGTCGAGCAGCTCAGGCAGGTCGGCCGCGACATCGTCGGCGACCTCGGCGCCTACGATCTCTTCATCACCCCGACACTGACTCAGCTGCCGCGCCCGCTCGGCTACTACGACATGTCGGAGACGGACATCGACCGCTACAACGCCAAATGGGCGGATTCGGTGTTTGCCTTCCCCTTCAACATCTCCGGCCAGCCGGCGATCTCGCTGCCGCTCGGCTGGTCGAAAGGCGGCGTCCCGATTGGCGTGCAACTGGTCGGCTGCTACGGCGACGAGGCCACCGTGCTGGCCACCTCAGTGCAGCTCGAACAGGAGATGCCGTGGAAGGGGCGGCGGCCAGCGGTGAGCGCTTAGTTGTACAAGGCAGACACGCGCCGCCGAGTTCCGTGGCGCCCCCCTCTGTCCTGCCGGACATCTCCCCCACAAGGAGGGAGATTGGCAGCTTCGGCGCCGGCCTCTTTTCTTGCAATGTTGAAAATAGGCGAAGGCGGTCGCGACAGCCCTTCTCCCCACTCGTGGGGGAGATGTCCGGCAGGACAGAGGGAGGCGCCGTAGAACGCTACCCTGCAGCAGCGACCACCATTGCTACCCAATCCTCTCCAACCGCCTCGGGAGACGGTTCATGGCAACAGGCCCGTCCGGCGTGATCAGGAACTGGTCTTCGAGATTGAAGCTGGCGAGGCCGTCGATGTAGAGCGGGATCTCGAAGGCCAGCACCATGCTGGCTTCGATCACGACATCGCTGTCGGCCGCAATGAACGGCCATTGTTCGGAAAAGACCGACTGGCCGACGCCATGGCCGAAATGACCGCGGCGGTAGGAGCGCAGGCCTTGCCGCGCGAGGCTTTCGGTCGCGACGCGATGCACGTGGGCGAGCGCGGTTCCCGGAACAAGTACGGCCAGTCCGTCCTCGAAGGCCCGCTCGGCGATCGCGTGCAGCTCGGCCTGCTCAGCGGATGGCGGCCCGAAAATGAAGTTGCGCGACATATCGGAGGCGTAGCCGCCCACGGTGCAGACCATGTCGCATTTAAGCGGATCGCCAGGCGTGGCCTTCGCATCGGCACCCTTGGCCTTCGCGCCCAGCGTCACATATTCGGCAGTTGCCACCGGATGGGCCAGTCCGGACGCCGCGGTGGCGACGCCTGCCCGGTAGAGCGCAATAAGATCGGCCTGGCGTATGCCGGCCATGGCATCCACCTGCAGCCGGTCCAGCCCGGCTTCCGACAGGATGATGCCTTGCTGCAGCAGGTCGATCTCACGTTGCGACTTGATGGCCCGCAGCCTGTCGAGCACCGCTGAGCCGTCGACCATCGTGCAGGCCGGCAGCAACTCCTTCATGGCTGAGAAATCGGCGGCGGCGATGAAATCGAGATCGATGCCGATCGTCGCGCGATCGAGCCCGAACCCGCTCAGGATGTGCTTCAGCTCGCGGACGGAATGGGCAAGTTCGAATGTCGCCGGCCGCGAAAAACCGAGCGCCCGGCCGGACGCGGCAATGCCCGCCTCGATGCGTTGCGCCAGCCCCTGCCCGGATGTCGAGGCGTCAAGCGTGGCCGACTCGATCCAGATCGGGTGGCTGCGGATGACAGCGTCCGGCATGACCCGCTGCAGCTGTGCCGAATTGAAATCCGCCGCCACCACGCCGATCGGCAGGTCCTGGGCCGCGGGAATGACGACGAAGCCGGCGCCGGCGCGCCGGAATAGTCCCGCCGGGCCGATCGAGGTTCCGGTGGCATAGTGGAAGGCCTCGGGCGCACACAGCACCAGCGCCTCGATGCCGGCGTGCTCCATCAGTTGCGCCGCGCGCTCGCGGTCGACAAAGCCTGTCATGAGTTTCTCCGAATGTCCGAAGCGGCAACGGAGCATTCCATGTGGAGACAATCAAGCCGGTTTATGGGCCGCCGGTGCTGTCCTGCTGTCAGCAAAGGCTATGCACCGCAGCGGTCAAGCCGAATCCGCTACTTGATCGATTCCAGCTTGGCGATGGCGGTCGTGAAGCCGGCCAGCGACACCGGGATGGTGACCGGCTTGCGGGTGACCGATTCCATGCCGATGTTCAGATTGGTGCCGGACTTCATGGCCTTGATGAGATCGGCCGACAGCGGCGTGGCGGCATAGGCGCCGTTCTGGTCGCTGGTCTGGATGGCGAGGGTCGTCTTCTGGCCCTGGTCGATCTGATAGCTGGCGCCGGACGGCAGGAACAGCCCGTGCGGCAGAGCAAGCAGCATGGCCAAGCCGCCATTGCCGCTGTCGCGGCGCATGGTCACGGTCAGCACGCGCTGTCCGGTCTTGGCCTCGGTCAAGTTCTGCGACACCTGGCACTGAAGTTCGACGCTTGCCGTGCCGCTGGAGCAGTTCACCGCCCACGGATTGGCATCGGAGGGCTTTGGCTGGGCCGGCTTGGCGTCTTCGGCAAGGGCTGGTCCAGCGGCGGCCAGGATCAGCCACAGGGCGCCACAACCCGCCGCCATGCCAAGTAGATTAGCTTGTGCTAAAGTAAATGTCATGATCTTTTGTCGGATGCCTTGCATGTTTCCTCGCCCCACCAGGTATTCTCCTCGGTAGAGCTTGATACAACAGTCGGGACTGTTCCGAAAGCTGGGCCGGAGACAAGAAAGCCGACGAAATACTGTGACCTTTCGGACACACCACGCGACTTTGCAGGAAACTTCCAGAAATCGAAGGGCCCGAGACTCGCTATACAATAGAATTCGAGTAACAATCGCACGGTGGACGTGTAGTCCCGGAAGGACTCGCCAGGGATGGGCACTACCGAGATTTCTCGGCAAGTTGGTGGGGTGGCGGCGCGTGGGGAGGATTTCCACGTTCGCGCCGGCTATCGGCATTCACGAATTGCAAAGCATCTGTGGAAGACGACGGCGCTTACGACGCTGGCGCTCGGCCTTTCGGGCATGACCGCCCACGGCGACCCGAACGGGCTGTGGCAGCCGCAGATTCGCGCCATCATCGGTGCCGACAACAATGGCGGCAACGCCGCGCTCGAAGGCTTCATCCCGCTCAAGCAGACGGCCGAATCGGTGCTGTTCCTGGATGTCCGGGCCAAGCATGATTTCAAGGACAGTTTCGGCCAGGATGTCGGCCTCGGCATTCGCCGCATCGTCAACCCCGACCTGATGATCGGCGGCTACGCCTATCTCAACGTCGAGAACTATAACTCCAGCCAGTTCACATCGGCCACGCTGGGCGCCGAGGCGATCACGCCGCATTTCGACGCGCATGTAAACGTCTATCTGCCGATCAAGGGCGACCACACCGATCACTCGTCGAGTTCGACCCTGTCGATGGTCGGCAACCAGCTGATGGAGCAGATTTCGGTCCTCGACCATCGCGACTACGCGGCATGGGGTATCGAAGGCGAGATCGGCGCCCAGGTGCCGATCAACCTGCCCGACAAGCATTCGCTGCGGCTCGACATCGGCGGCTACCATTTCGAGGACCCGCACGGCAACGACCACAGCGTCACCGGCGCCAAGGCCGGCTTCGAATACACGATCGGCGATGTCTTCGGCAGCGGCACCGAACTGGTGTTCGCCGGCGAGGTCCGCAATGACAATCGCGACGACACCCAGTTCGCCGGCAGCGTGCGGCTGAACATCCCGTTCAATCCCGGCCATGGCTCGGACAATGGGGCCGACAGCGGGCCGGAGCCGGTCTATCCGGTCAGCGAAGGCCTGCGCAAGCGCGTCAACGAGCGGGTGCGCGGCGATATCGGCGTCAGGATCCAGTCGCAGGAACTGAACGGCGGATCGACGACGCGCGTCGCCATCAACGCCGCGACCAACGCCGCCTTCGGAAAATTCTACTTTGCCGATGGCGGCTTGGCGGGCGCAGGCACCCAAGCCGATCCGACAACATTGGACGATGCCGTCACCAAGGCTGGCGGCGGCGGGTTTGTGGTAGCGCTCGGCGGCAACGGCAATCTGACGACCGACGGCGTGACGCTTGCCGACGGCCAGACCGTCATCGGCGGCGGCGAAAGCGTCACGGCAAAGCTTGTCGGCGGCGGCACCGGCACCTTCAACCTGGGCGGCAGCGACGGCACGATCCAGGGCACCAACGTCGCCAACCCGGTCATAACACTGGGCAACGGCAACACCTTGAACGGCATCACCATCACCGGCGGTGGCGATGGCATCTTCGGCGACAATGTTACCGGCGCCACGCTGACCAAAGTGACTGTCGACGGTGCGGGCGGCAATGGTGCCGAGTTCACCGGCAATTCGACCAACGTCACGGCATCCGATTTCACCGCGAAGAACAACGGTCTCGATGGCCTGCACATCGAAGGCGACGGCACCTACAATTTCACCGGCACGACGCTGCTGCAGGGCAATCTCGACGACGGGCTCGATATCACGGGCAAGGGCACCTATACATTCGCGACCGTCAATGCTCTCGACAACAACGATGCCGGCATAACCGTAAAGGGCACCGGCGGAAGCATCACAATCACCGGCGGCAAGGTATCGGGCAACAAAGCCCTGGGCGATGATGGCGTAAGCGTCTTCATCGACCCGATCACCGCCCATGTCGTGCTGGATTCGATCACTCAGACGGGCGGCACGTCGGGCGTCGTGCTCGAAAATGTTTCGGGCAGCTTCACCGTCAATGGCAAGACGACGATCTCGAACACGGCCGGACCGGCAATCGCCATCTCGGATTCGCCGGCGGCGATACGCTTCGGCGACGTCGCCATCTCGGCACCCGGCGGCGACGGCATGTCGTTTGCCGGCGCCAATGCGGCGGTGGTCGCCGGAAACATCGTCATTTCCGGGCTGGGAGTCGGCCAAGCCGGCCTCGACTTCTCCGGATCCAAGACCAATTTCACCGCGCAGTCGCTCAACATCACCGGCCCCGGCGCGGCCGGGTCGATCGGCATCGACCTTGCGTCGCCGAGTGCGGGCGGGGCAACGATCATCATCACCAATGGCGGCTCGATCGCCGGCGTCGACACCGGCGTGCGCTTCGGCATATCGGGGTCGCTGGCCAATTCGGCCAATGCCGAGTTCAGCTTCGGCGGCGGCTCCATCGCCGGTATCACCGCTTCGCTCGACGCGCGTGGTTTGAACCAGACGCTCGGCCACTATGTTTTCGGCTCGACGACGTTCAGTGGCGCGCAGCTGTTCGACGTGCAGAATGTGATCTTCGTCGGCGCCACCGCGACCGGCACGGGCAGCGGCTCGTCGCTGCTGGACCTGGCCTCGGTCGCGACAGCGGACGCCAACACCGACGCGGACGCGATCTTCGTGCTGGTCAATCGCGGGACGGCCATCGACGACGCCGATGGCTTCTCGCTGGGCGCCGGGCAGACACTGGCCTCTTTCGGCAACGGGCGGACCTTCTCGCTCGGCGGCCTCCCGGTCAATGTAACCGGCGACAATGTCACCCACACCGGTGCCATCGCGGAGGCCGGCGGCGCGGCGACGCTGACCAAGTCCGGCGCCGGCGATGTCGGCACGCTGGCCAACAACAGCTCGCTGCTGGACTTCAACGTCTCCGGCGGCAGCGCCAATGGCATCTACGGCAACGGCGTCAGCAATGTCACGATTTCAGGCGTGTCCGTTTCGGGGGCTGGTCTAAACGGCGTGCTGTTCGATGGCACCAACGGCGTCACTGCTGCCAATTTGAGCTCAAGCGGCAATACCGATGCGGGCCTGTCGATCCAGGGCGACGGCACATATGCATTCAACGGCACGACGATGCTGTCGGACAACGGCGACAACGGTCTGTTCATCGTCGGCGACGGGACATACGCATTCCAGACACTGAACGCGTCCGGCAATTCCGGCTTCGGCGTCAACGTCCTCTCCACCACCGGCACATTCAGCACCACCGACGGCACGATCTCCGGCAATGGCGCGGCCGGCGTCGTCTTGCTCGGCGCCAATATCGACGTGACGCTGGCCAGCTTGACGCAGGACGGCGGCGGGTTCGGCGCGATGTTTGCAGGCGTGTCGGGAAATTTCGCCGTTTCCGGCGCAACGACTGTCAGCAACACCATCCTCGGCGGCATCGGGATCTTCGACAGCACCGCCGATTTCACGTTCGGAGCCGTCGACATCTCGGACATCACCGCCCCGGGCGGCATCGGCATCGACGTCCAGAATTCCGGTGGCGCGGTCGCTTTCGGCGGGCCGGTGACCCTGACCCATGTCGACAGCGAGGGCATCCTCGCCATCGGCAACGCCGGCGCGATCACCTTCAGCGGCCCGGTCAGCATGACCGATCCCGGAGACGGTATCTGGCTGGAAGACAACACCGGCGCCGTTTCGTTCGGCGGCGCAGTCACCATCGACCAGCCGTTCGGAAACGGCATCGACGTCGTCGGCAGCAACGGCACTATCAGCTTCGGCGACATCGATATCACCGGCCTGTGCAACTGCTCCACCGCGCTCGACCTGTCGGGAAGCACCTCGACCTTCACCGCCGCCACGCTCGACGTCAGCGGTAGTTCCGGCGGCTCCTCGACCGGCATCGACCTGTCCGGCACCAATGGCGGCTCGGTGACCATCGGCAGCGGCGTCATCACCGGTGTCGACACCGGCGTCCAGTTGGGCACCAACGGCCTGGCCGGAACCACCGCCAACACGACGTTCTCGTTCGGCGCGGCCGGCGGCGCGTCGATATCGGGCGTCACGGCATCGCTCGACATGCGCGGCCTGTCGCCGGGCAGCGGCACCTACGCCTTCAACGACACGGTGCTGAACGGCCCGCAGCTGTTCGACATCGCCAATGTCATCTACGTCGGCGCCGCCAACACGGGCCTCGGCGATGGCTCCAGCGTCAACGACCTGATCAACGCCACCGCGGCGGACGCGCTGGCGGCCCCGGCCAACACCATCTTCGTTCTGGTCAACAACGGGGCCGGAAACATCGACACCGATGCCGACGGCTTTACGCTGGCCGACGGCCAATCGATCGTGTCCTTCGCCAATGGCGCTTCCGTGAGCCTTGGCTCGCCGCCCGCCAATGTCACCGGTGCGAATGTCATCAGCGGCACGCAGGTGCAGGACGACCCCTTCGGCAATGGCGGTGCGACGCTCAACAATGCGGCCGGCAATACCATCGACCTGGCCAACGGCAATGTCGTCGAGAATCTTGCCGTCGGCAGCTCCAACCGTGCGATCGACGGAGAGGGCAGCGATGGTGCAACGATCAACGGCGTGACGATCAGTGCCGCCAAGGTGGGTCTTATACTTGACGGCACGACCGGCATTGTCACGGTCGACAATCTGACCATCCAGAACCCGAGTCAAACCGGCATTGCGATTGTCGGTTCGAGCGCGACCCTCAATTTCACCGGCAACACCAGGATCACCAGCGCCGCCAATGTCGCGCTGTTCGCCAACGATTTCGACGGCACCGCCACCTTCGACGACCTCGATATCTCTGGCGTCGGCACAGGCATAGGCGTCGAAATCCTTGGTGGCTCAAGCGGAACCTTGACCTTCGGGGTCGCTAGTTCCATCGCCGACACGGGCGACCAGGCCTTCAGCATCAACAGCTCCACGCCCAACCTTACCTACAACGGCACCATCGACCAGACCAGCACAGCCAGCGCGGTGCGGATCTTCGGCATGATCGGCGGCACCGCCACGTTCGGCGGCAAGATCACCGCCACCGGTGCGGCCAATGCGATCAACCTGGGCGGCAATGCCGGCGGCACGATCAATTTCGCCGGCGGGGTGGCCATCACCATGGGAGTCACCGCCAACACGGCTGGTATCAATTTCGTCGGCACCAATGGCCACGTCACCTTCGGAACGACCACTGTGACGCTGGGCGCCGGCGCCAACCAGACCGGCATCGACTTCAGCGGGTCGTCCACGACCGCCGATTTCGGCCTGACCACGATCACCGGCACCGGCGACTTGACCTCACGCGGTATCGACCTGTCGTCGACCACAGGCAACAAGACCATCACCTTCCTGCAGGGCTCCAAGATCAACAATGTCGGCGTCGGCGTCGAACTGTCGTCGGGCGGCACCACCGCGACTACCGCCAACGCCACCTTCACGTTCGGCGACGGCGATTCGACCGACGGGCTGGAATCCTTCATCATCGCGGCATCCGGCGGCTACACCGTCAACACCGTCGGGCTCGACCCGACGAAGGGCAGCTACGATTTCGACGACGTGTTGTTCACCGGCAGCGCCAATCTGGCCACGGCTCTCGGTTCGGTCACCATGGTTTCGCAATCGGGCGGCTTCATCGCGGCCGGTACGACGGGCAATCTCAGCACGGGCGTCAACTCCATCTCGCTCGCCGCAGCCGATGCGCTGACCGGCGCGCAGAACTTCGTCTTCGTCGGCACGATCGATCTCGGCGCCACCGCTTTCACGCTCGACTCAGGACAGACCATTGCCGGCTTCGGAAACGGCAACGCCGTTTCGACAGGGACGATCCAGCCCGCCAATGTCCATGGCAATCTCGGCGCCACCGGCGGCAACATCACCGGCGACGAGGCCGTGGTCAGCGGCACGGCCAATTTGATGCAGCTGCTCGGCGACAATGCCGTGCGCAACACCGCCTTCGACTTCAGCGGCGCCACCGGCGCTGCCTTCCTCATCGACCAGGGCGCGGTCGGCTTCAGCAATGCCAGCGGCATCACCATCGAAGGCGTGACGATCAGCAACGTCGCGGCCGGCCAGACCGCGATCGAGGTTGCCGGGCTGAACACCAACCTGTCGGTCATCAACAACAATATCAACGTCGCCGGCACCCTGCTCGACGTGAATGCCGGCTCCGGCACCATCTCGGTCTCGCGCGGCTTCCTGCCCAACGCCGGACCGGCAGGCACGCTGACCGGCGGCGGCATCAATATCGCCAACCGCACCGGCGGCTCGGTGACCTTCACCGACCAGGTGACGATCGGCGGCACTGGCGTTTCGCTCACCAACAACACCGGCTCCACGGTCACTTTCGCGGATGTGGATATCACCACGAACGGTGCGACAGCATTCAGCGCCAGCGGCGGCGGCACGGTCAATGTCACGACCGGCACGATCAACGCCACCAACGCGCAGGCGGTGGCGCTCGACAGCATCGTGGCTGACATCAACTTCGCCTCGACCAGTGCGACATTCGCTTCCAGTAGCGGCGTCGACCTGCAGAACCTCAGCGGCACGGTCGCTCTCGGCACCGGCACGCTGACCAACAGCGGCTCGGGCACGTCGTTCAATGTCGGCTCGGCCACCAATGCGAGCGGCGGCAACGCGACCGTCACCTACGGCGGCATCATCGCGAGCAACGGCATCGGGGCCGCGGTTTCGATCCAGGAGCTGACCGGTGGCTCGGTGACCTTGTCGGGCAATCTGAGCGACAGCAACGCGGCGGGGGGCGGCAACATCGTCGTTGCCGGCAACAACTCGGCCACGATCACCTTCTCGGGCTCGACCAAGCAGATCAGCTCGGGCGCGACCGACGGAGTCAATATCGGCTGGCCTGGTGGTGTGGTCTCCGGCATACCGAACCCGAACCCGAACTCCACCATCAACTTCACCAATGGCGGCCTCGACATAACGACGACGACAGGCGGCATGGGTTTCGTCGCGTTTGGCGGTTTCGGTCCAGGCACCCTTACCGTCACCGGCAGCGGCAACAAGATCAACTCCGGCGGCGACGGGCTGCTGGTGGCCGGTACCAATGTCGGCGCCGGCGGCATCACCTTCGACAGTATTTCGGCGGTATCGACGATCAACGCCGCCGGCGTGTTGTTGTCAGGCCTCGACCTGGCCGCCGACATCAACATTGGCGGGCTGAGGGATACCGGCTACACCGGCGCCTTGTTGGCCGGCCTGACAGGCGCCGGTGTGGTCAATTTCACCGGCACGACCGATCTCGACGTCAGCTACAGAGGGTTCGATATCAGCGGCCAGCTTGGCACCATAAACATCGCCAACGTCGCCGGATCCACCCTGACCATCGACGGCGGGCAATTTGGCATTGCGCTGAACACGGAGGGCGGGACCATCAACGTTGGTGGCAATGGCGGTATCGCCAGCATCGGCGCGACGACAAGCACCACCGCTGCGGCCATCAGTACCTCGGGTGGCAATAGCCTTGCCTTTGCGACGCTGACCTACAACGGTTCGATCAATGTCGACACGGGCTCCGTGCTGTCAGCCGGTGGAGGCGACTGGACCCATGCCAACCTCAGCGGTTCGGTCACCTCGACTACGGCGTCGATGGCCTTCGGCTTCTTTGGCGCCGATGGCGTGTATGATATTTCCAGCACCATCGCTCATACCGGTGGCATCGGCATCGCGTTCAACGGAACGTCCGAGGGAACGGCCACCTTCTCCGGCACGTCGAAGACCTTCAATACCGGCGCCAACGACGCCATCGTCAGATCCGCCGGCATCGGCACGCTGGCTTTCACTAACGGCGGTCTCGGCATCACTACCGGCTTCGGCTATGGCATCAACGCCAGCACCACCGGCGCCGGCAGGTTCAGCGTCTCCGGCCTCAACAACACCATCACCACGACGACCGGAAGCGCGCTGAGGCTCGACGGCGCGACGGTGGGCACGGACGGCGTCAACTTCGCCTCGATCTCCGTCAATGGCGCGGGGACCGGCATTTTGCTCAACAATGTCAGCGGCGGCGCTGTCAACCTCGGCACGGTCAACCTGCAAGGGATAACCGCGACCGGCGTCGATATCACCGGCACGCTGGGTGCTGCGCTGTCGTTCAGCAATCTCGACATCGGCCTGAACAGCACCACGGGCGTCGCCTTCGACCTCAACGGCGCCGCCATCAACGCGCCGATCACGGCCGATGATTTCGATGTCACCAACCCGATAGGCGCCGGCACCTCGATCGGCGTCGACCTGCGCGGCGCCACCGGCGGCCAGATCGTGCGCCTCGGCGACACCGTTGTCGGCGGCGCCAGTTCGCGCATCACCGGCGTCAACACCGGCGTCTTCCTCGACAGCGCCACCAACCTCGCCTTCACCTACGGTGACGGCGAAACGGCGACGGACCAGAATTCGACCATCGGCGCCGCTATCGGCATCGACGCGTCCAGCGCGCCGACGCTGGGCACCTATAACTTCCAGGACGTCAACTTTGCCGCCAGCCCCGGCCTCGGCTTCGGCGTCGGCAAGATCTATTTCGTCGGCGCGAGCGCGACCGGCGACGGAACCGGCCGCGACCAGAACAATCTGGCGACGCTTTCCACGGCGGAAGCAGCGGCGGTAACGAGCGATGTCCTCGTCCTCGTCAACGACGGCGGGACCATCACAGCGGCCGGCAGCAATGCGAACGACACGCTGGTGCTGGCCACCGGCGAGCAGGTGCGCGGCTTCGGCAATGGCAACATCAACCTGGCGATGACGGTGCCATCCACCATCCAGCTTGCCAACAACAACATCTCGATCGTCGACGCCACGGCCGATGGTGCCGCCACGCTGACGACGAGTGCCGGCAGCAACGCCATCACGCTCGGCGCCAGCGGCAACTTCATCGACGGCTTCATCCTCGACGGCAGCCCGGCGGGTGCCGCACGCGGCATCAAGGACAATGGCTTCGGTGCGTCCGGCACCATCATCAGCCACATGACGATCCAGAATTTCGCCACCGCCGGCGTCGAGGTCACGCCGTCGACCAGCACGGGGATCGACAATGTGACGTTCTCCGGCAATGCCAGCGACGTCATCGTCAACGCGCTCAACACCACCATTAGCAACGTCAGCAGCACCGGCGCCACCGGGATTGCCTTCGATATCCGCAACGCAACCGGCACGACGACACTGGCCAACCTCAACGTCACCACGGCGGCGACCGGCACCGGCATCGTCTTCGGCGGTGGAACCGGGCCACAAGGCACGATCACTGGCACCAATGTCGATGTCACGGGCGGCGCCGGCGGTGGGATCACGGTTGCCGGCGGCAACGCCACCATCGGGTTCGATGCGGCAAGCTTTGTCGGCGTCCCCGGCACGTCGACCGGCACAGCGGTCACGATAACGGGCCGCAGTGGCGGCAGCTTCGGCTTTGCCGGGGCGGTCGTGGCGAATGGCACGGCGAGCGGCATCAGCGTTTCCGGCGCGACGGCGGCCAACACGGTCAGCTTCACCGGCGCGGTCGGTCTCGGCACGGTCTCGACGCTGACCGGCACCGCGGTCTCGATCAACAACAACGGTACGGCCTCGACTGTCAGCTTCGCCAACCTCGGTATCGTCACCAACGGCACCACCGGGTTCAGCGCCAGCGGCGGCGGCACCGTCAATGTCACCACCGGAACCGTGAGTTCCACGGCCGCACAGGCGGTCAACCTCAACGGTGTCGCCGCGGGCATCAATTTCACCGCGACCTCGTCGACCGGTGGCGCCAACAATGTCGGCCTCACCAATGTCACCGGCACGGTCGGCCTTGGCACCGGCGCGCTGAGCGGCGCGACGGGCACGTCGTTCAATGTCAGCGGCGGCAGCGCCACCGTCACCTATGCCGGCACGATCACCCAGGCCACCGCCAGCCAACGCATGATCGCGATCGCCAACACGACCGGCGGTGCGATCAATTTCACCACCGCCGTGGCGAACGGCCTCAACGACACCGCCGGCACTGGCATCCTGATCGACGGCGCGGCGGGCAGCGTCACCATCAACAATGCGAGCCTGACCGGAGCGCGCGGCATCACCATCCTCGGTGACGCTTTGAACAACGCGACCGGCACTTTCACCTTCAACAATGTCGCCATCCAGACCGCCGCCGGGGCTGCGAACCATGCCTTCGTCATCGACGGTGACCAAGGCCTGCCGCCCAACAACGATGTCAGCGCGGTCGTCAACCTGAGCAATGTCGACATCACCAACCCTGGCGGCAATGTCGTCAACATCCAGGGCATGAATGGCGGTTCGGTGACTTTCGACGCTGCCAGCACGATCACCCGGACCAACAATGGGCTGGGCATCCTCGCCACCAGCAACCTCAGCGGCACGATCACTTTCGGCGGCGCGACAAAGACGCTGACCACCGGCGGAAACAACGCCGTCAGTCTGACCAACAATGGCGGCACGGCGATCAACTTCACCAATGGCGGGCTGGCGATCAACACCACCAACGGCACCGGCTTCAACGCCACGAGTGGCGGGACGGTCTCCGTGACGGGCGCCGGCAATTCGATCAGCACGACGACGGGCGCCGCGCTAAATCTCGACACCGTCGTCGTCGCCGCCGGCGGCGTGAATTTCTCATCGACCAACAAGATACTGGCCGGCGGCACCAGCGCCGTCATCATGGACACAGTCACTGGCACCGGCACGGTCAGCCTCGGCACCGGCTCGCTCATCGGCGGCACCGGCGCCACGATCCGCATCGGCGACGGCGCCGGTGGCGTCAACAGCGGCGGCACGACGGGCTTCAGCTACGCCGGTACCATCACCAGCGGCACCGGCCGTGCGGTCGATATCCAGGACCGCGCCGCCGGCGCCGGCAACATCACGCTATCGGGCAATATCACGCACAATGTCAGCGGCCAGATCGGTATCGTGCTGGACGACAACGCCGCCGGAACGATCACCTTCTCGGGTACGTCGAAGTCAATCACTTCGACGACGAGCGCAGGCGTCACCCTGACCGACAACACCGGCGTGACGATCGACTTCACCAATGGCGGGCTGGTCATCGACACCACCAGCGGCATCGGCTTCAACGCCACCGGCGGCGGCACGGTGACGGTGCAAGGCACCGGCAACACGATCACGTCCACAACGGGCACGGCGCTCAATGTCGCCAACACGACGATCGGCGCGAGCGGGCTGACGTTCCAGAGCATCTCGGCGAATGGCGGCACCAACGGCATCGTGCTCAACACAACGGGTCTCGCCGCCGGCAATGGCGGGCTGACGGTCACCGGCACTGGCGTTACGGCAGGTTCCGGCGGCACAATCCAGAACACAGTGCAAGGCGCGCTGTTCACGTCGACGAAGAATCTGTCGCTTTCGAACATGAACTTCACCAATGCCAACAGCGGCAACGGCACGCTCAACAATGTCGACGGTCCGACATTCAACAGTGCGGCCCAGGCGGCGATCAACATGAGCGGCGTGGCGACGGCAGCGTTCGCCAATTTGAATTTGAACGGCGGCGTCCAGGTCGGCATCAACGGCCAGAACGTCTCGAACCTGACGATCGCCAACACCACTGTGACCGGCTTCGGCGATGCCGTCTTCGAAGGCGGCATGCGGTTCTATAATCTCACCGGCACGTCATCGATCACGAATTCCACATTCAGCTTCACCGCTGGCGCTGGCGGCGACAATCTGGTCGATATCCGCAACGATGCCGGGACAAGCCTGACGCTGAATATTGCCGGCAGCACGTTCAGCAACACAAAGCTTTCCGCAAACGGAGCGCAGGGTCTCAACTTTGAGGCCTTTGGCAGCGCCAACGCGACGCTCAACATCTCGAACAGCAATTTCGTCAGCCTCAAGACCTCCGGCGTCGAAGCTTTCGCCCGCGACACCTCGACGCTGAATGTCAACATCACCGACGGTGGCACGGCCAGCAACGGCAATACGTTCGATCCGCAAGGCGGCCTCGGCCGCGCCATCGGCCTCAACGCCGAGGACACCGCCCACCTGAATTTCAAGATACTCAACAACAAAAAAATCTATGGCAATGGCGGCCCGGTCATCAACGTCTTCGGCATCAACAATGCCGTCATCATGGGCCGCATCAACAACAATGCCGATATCCAGGGCGGCGGCGTCGGCTCGGCGGGCTCGCCGATCTACATCCATCCCGAAGACGCTTCGACCGGCGTTGTCGAAATCATCGGCAACACGATCACCAAGTCCGGCAACGATCCGGCGATCCTTGCCATAGCGCATGGCGACGGCGCCGGCCCGAGCGCCGACAACGGCTCGCTCGATCTGACGATCCGCAACAACAACATCACGCTTTCGGGCACCGGTTCGGCGGGCAACGGCGCAGTCGGCATCGACGTGCGTTCAGGAACTGCTAACGGCGAACTCTCATCCGTTTATCTGAACATCGCCAACAATGCAGTGACCCTGGCCCAGCCAGCCGACGACATTGCCTTCCTGACGCGCGAAGGCAGCAACACGTCGCATCTGTATTTCCAGAACTTTGCGGTCGGCGCGAACAATCAGGCGATTGCCACCTCCGTCTGGAATGCCGGCGGCAACACGCCGATAGGTTCGGTGTTCTCGTTCGACGCTGGCGGTGCGCTGGCTTACGCCGCGATCCCGGGTGGGCACAATGGTGGGCTTGTCCTTGTGCCGACTAACTAATTTCGATGGGGCATACTTACGAAGCGTTAGGTATATCCATCAGCAGTAGTGCGGCGTTAATTTTCTTGGAGATTTCTGTCGACTCACTAATGTAGCTTAAGGTCAGTACAAGTAGTTTTGGGAGAGGGCTTATGTCTGAACCGTTTTTGTCGGAAATCAGAATCATGTCGTTTGTGTTCGCGCCAAAAGGCTGGGCACTCTGCAACGGACAACTCCTGCCCATCAATCAGAACCAAGCGTTGTTTTCGCTGCTCGGCACTACCTTCGGCGGCGACGGCCGGGTGAATTTTGCGCTCCCCGACTATCGCGGACGCATGCCAATTCATGTCGGCGGCGGCCATACGCTGGGCGAACGCGGCGGCGAGCAGGCCCACACGCTGTCTATCGCGGAAATACCCATGCATATACACGGCGCCACCGCATCATCCGCCACCGGCGTGAGCAACCTTCCGGCTAACAACGTACTGGGCAACAGCACGCCGAACCTCCTTTATGGCCCGGTGCAAAACCTCGGTGCCATGGCTTCCGGCACCGTCACCGATATCGGCGGCAGTCAGGCGCATCTCAACATGCAGCCATTTCTGACGTTGAGCTTCTGCATTGCCCTGCAGGGCATTTTCCCGTCGCCGAATTGAGGAAACACGGTCATGGCACAGCCTTTTGTTGGTGAGGTCCGTATGTTTGCCGGCAATTTCGCACCGGCCGGCTGGATGTTTTGCGAAGGGCAGCTTCTGCCGATCTCCGAGAACGAGACGCTTTTCCAACTGATAGGCACCACCTATGGCGGGGATGGCGAGAGCACCTTCGCGCTGCCTGACCTGCGTGGCCGCCTTCCCATCCACCAGGGCAACGGGTTCATCCTGGCCGAGACGGGGGGCGTGGAGGAGCTCACGCTGACAATCCAGCAGATCCCGGCGCATACCCACGCCTTGCTAGCCTCAAACGACATCGCCAATCAGCCCAACCCCAGCCAAAGCGTCATCGGCAGGTCGGGTCAGGTCAACGCGTTCATCAACGGCGGTCCATCGGTGCCAATGAGCACCCAGTTTCTAGGCAGCCGCGGCGGCAGCCAGCCACACAGCAATTTCCAGCCCTATCTGTGCGTCGACTTCATCATCTCGCTGTTCGGCATATTCCCTTCGCCGACTTAAAGAGGACCGCCATGGCCGATCCGTTCGTTGCCGAAATCCGTATCTTTCCGTTCAATTTCGCACCCAAGGGCTGGGCTTGGTGCGACGGTCAATTGCTGCCGCTGTCGCAGAACACCGCACTTTTCTCGTTGCTCGGCACCACCTATGGCGGCAACGGCAAGTCCAACTTCGCCTTGCCCGATTTGCAAGGCCGCGCGCCGATGCACCCGGGGCAAGGGCCGGGCCTGTCGCTGCATGATCTCGGCGAAACCGGCGGTTCTGAAACCGTGCCTCTGCTGGAGTCCGAGATGCCGATGCATGCCCATTTCGTCCAGGCAGCTCCTTCGATCGTCAGCGGGGACAGCAACATCGCTCCCGGCAATGCGTTCGCCAAGTCGAGCCAGGGAAATGTATATGTCGCGCCAGGCAGCATGGTGTCGCTGTCGGACCAGACAATATCGCCTGCCGGCGGCGGCCTGCCGCACAACAATTTGCAGCCCTATCTCACCTGTTACTTCTGCATCGCGCTGCAAGGCGTTTTCCCACCAAGAGGCTGACACCGAGTCAACAGGGCAGGACCGATACAATGGCCAAGACAGCAGCACCAAAGTCCAAAGCGCCGACCTCCGCAGCCAAGAAGACGGCCGCGAGCGCCACGGCCACATCGCCGACAGCCCCCGTTTTCCAGAGCATGCCGGCCGGCGCGTCCTTCTTCGAATTGTCGCGGCTGATGGTCGTGGCGATCGATTCGGCGGCGGGGCGCTTGATCCAGAAGGCGCAGACCGCGCCCAACGGGTTGTGGCCCTCCGCCTGGTCGATCATCGCTCCCGGCGCCTGGGTGATCATGACCGCCGGCCTGACCAAGGACGGTCGGGTGGCGGTGGTCGCGCAGCCGTCGGGCACTACCAATCTGTCCTTCATCACCGAGGATGCCAACCAAGTCGGCCCGATCGACAAATGGAATGCGCCGATCGGCATCGGCACGCCGCCGGGCGCCACCAGCTATCAGAAGCTTTCGATGGCCAACGATGCCGACGGCCGCATCGAGGTCTTCCTGACCGACAATCAAGGCCGCATCTGGTGGATCTACCAGAATCCGGATCAGATCGTTCAGGTGCAGAAAACCATCACGCCGCCCGGCACAAAGACACCGATCGTCGTCACCGTCGATGTGCTCGCGCCGCCCGCTAAGCCGTGGAGCGACTGGATTCAGATTCCCGGCGGGTTGGTGGCAGTCACGGCGATACGCCAGGGTGGCGGCCGCATCGCGCTGTTCGGCATCAATTCGGGCCTGCATCTCTACCGTTGCCAGCAGGCGAAGGCTCAGGCGCTGAAAGCCGCCGACTGGACGGGATGGGTGCAGATCGACACGACCCAGACGGGTGGCTTCACCGAGATGGCGCCGGTGATCGGGCCGCTGGGCGCCACCAATCTGTTCGCCTTGACGCAGAGCGGGCAGGTCCTGCACACGCGCCAGCAGCCGGCGGGTTCGGATACATGGACGCAGTGGGCGGCGCCCGGCTACTCCAGCGAGCACAAATATTCGCTCGCCGCCGGCATCCAGGGCGACGGCGACATAGTGCTGGTCGCCTCCGATCAGCAGCGTGTCCAGTTCAACGCGCAATGGGATGCCACCACCCAGAACTGGTCGGGATGGCGCGACTTCAACGTCGGGCAAGCCTCGGCACGGCTCTCGCTCGCCTACAATGCCGACGGCCGGCTCGCTTTGTTCAGCCTGGTCCTCATGCAGGACGGCACCAATGGGCTGTGGACGCTCAACCAGATGGGCATCGACAGCTCCGAATGGGAGTGTGGCTGGACGACGCTTGCCGACAACAATCTCAAGCAGATTGTCGTGGTTCGCGGCCTGACGCCGCCGGTCTGACGGTTGATTTCCGGCAGCGTGACAGAAGCGAAGCAGGCACAGCCCCGTCCAGTCTGGCCCCGGTCTGATAAGGCCGGGCTCGGTTTCCGTGCGGCGGCAGCGGCCGACATGCCCTTTCTGTCGCGGCTCTACGCCTCGACGCGCATGGAAGAACTTGCCGTGACGTCCTGGACCGACGCGCAGAAGACGGCGTTCCTCGACATGCAGTTCCAGGCGCAGCACGCGCATTACCAAAAGCACTATCCCAAGGCCGACTGGCTGGTGGTGGAACGCGATAGCGAAGACATTGGCCGGCTTTATGTCGAGCGCTGGCCGAGCCAGCACCGCATCATCGACATTGCCTTCCTGCCGGATCATCGCCGCAAGGGCTACGGCAGGGCGCTGCTGCGCGACCTGATCGACGAGGCATGGTTAGCCGGCAAATCAGTTTCGATACACGTCGAGAAGCACAATCCGGCGAGGCGGCTCTATGTCGCACTCGGTTTCGCGGTTCTCGAGGACAAGGGCGTCTACGACCTGATGGCCTGTGCGCCGCCGGGGGGCTGGTATGTGACGGGCTGAAGGCATGCGGGGTTGCAGGATAAAAGGTTGGTTCTGCCGCGATCCTTTACACCCCCTCTGGCCTGCCGGCCATCTCCCCCGCAAGGGGGGAGATCGGCAGCTTCGGCGCCGAGTTCTTCCTGCTGCATTCGAGATTGGCGAAAGCGGCTGAGCGCTCAATCTCCCCCCTGTCCCGCCGACGTCAAAGTTCAGCGTCGCAGCGCAAGCGTCGCCTCAGAAAGCTAGCGACGCCTAATTGAACACCGCCTCATACAGCCGCCCCGCCGCATCGGCGGCGACTGGCACGATGAAGATCTCGTGGGTGCCGCTTGTGCCGGTGAAGAGATAAGTCGCCTGCGGCAGCGCGATTTCGCGCGGGCCCCTGAACAGCAGCGAGAAGCCGCCGCCCGGGCGCGGGCTGGCGGCGATGGGGTTGACCGCGCTCAGCTCGAGCGGGATCTGCTGGCCCCCGGCTTCGATGGTGAAGGTTTGTCCCTGTTCGAAATCCGATACCGACGCCATGCTAGCCTCAATTGTCCGCTGCCGGCGACCACTGTCACCGCTTCGCGGCAAGCTGTCCAGAGGACCCGCAGGCAGCCGGGCCCTGCCTCAAGACAATTCGCCACCGCAAACCCCAAAATACAGCGCCGCCTGTCCTTTTATGCGCGCAAGAGACGCTGTAGTACTTTGTTCGCGCGCGGGATTCTTTTCGATCCAAGATGAGCGCAAACAAGACCGGATCCCGGCTTCGGGACCTTTGGCGGCCGGATCGGCTTGCGGGAGACGGACAATGGCGGATGCAAAGACGGACTTAGCGGGCGATGCGATGCCGCTGTTCTATTCCAGGCCGGAGGCGCTCAACCCGGCGCGGCACGGCTCGCTTGGCCTGACCGCGCGCAGCGACTTCGGCTTCGCCCGCGCGGCGCACGCCATTCCGGTGGTGGCGTCGGAAATGCCGGCGGCGATGCGCTCCTACCCGATCGTCTTCATCGGTGCCGCCAAGGCGCCGGTGATCATCACCGGCGTGCGCCAGGACGAGAACCTGTTCGTCGACGCCGACGGCAAATGGACCGGGCCGCATTACATCCCCGCCTATGTCCGCCGCTATCCCTTCATCCTGGCCGAAGACCCGAAGGCGCCCGGCCGGTTGACGCTTTGCGTCGACCGGGCCAGCGAGCGCGTCGTCGACCAGCTGCTGGCGCCGTTCCGCGACGAGAAGATCGCGCCATTCTTCAGCGGCAGCGAGCCGACCGAGGCGACCAGGCAGGCACTCGCCTTCTGCAACCAGTTCCAGATCGATTTCAACGCCACCCGCGCGATGATCGAAAGGATCGACGCGCATGGCTTGTTCGCGCCCCGCCAGAGCAAGGTGACGCTGGAGGGGGGCGAGGTGCTCAACCTCACCGATTTCCAGGTGATCGACGAGCCGGCCTTCAACAAGCTGAGCGACGAGGCGTTTCTCGACCTGCGCAAATCCGGCGCGCTCGGCCTGCTCTACTGCCACCTCGCCTCTACCAACAGCTGGACCTCGCTGGTCCACCAGGCGTCATTGCGGAAGGCATGGCTGCCGGCGGGCTGATTTCTCGCTGACCTTCATGAGGTGAAGGACTTGAGGAGGCAGCTGCGGAAGCCGATCAAGCAGACACTCGACCGCAAAACATCAAGAACCCGGCAAGATTTTGCCGGCGTGAGGGCAGAGCCGTTGATGCCGATGTGACTTGCAGTCAGTCGCAGAGTATTTGTTTGGCAGTGACCAGCTTAGGATACAGTGATAGTTCCATCTTCAGGGCCACTTGCAATCGTTTCACCTGAGGATTTTTTCTTGATCTGAACATAATATTCTCCGGGCGAAGCGCCATATTCTGCTTTAACCATAAAGTTGATTTCTGTTGCATTCTCGACGGTTATATCGTCATTGCATAGATATTCGGTGCCTTCTAAAGTAGCAGCGTAAATAAATTTAATTACCAAGTCTTCTGCCTCTTTAAACCAACCTGGGGCCACCGTCACACCGACCGTAACCGGATCTTTGCCTCTTGCGGCATTCCCTTCAGGTGTAGCGACATGCACTATCTCTGCGTTTGCCATGGTCCATCTCCTTCGGCATTTCTCAATTAACGATCGGAAACGCTAGTCCAAATCGCCGCGCCCGCCGCGGTTCATGGCGCCACCGGACCGCCCCATCGCACCGCCGGATCGGCCCATTGCTCCACCCGATCGACCAAACGAACGCGGGTCCAGCTCGGCACTCAACAGGACATCCTCGAGCGTTCCGGTGTCGAGTTCCAGCCGCATTGTCAGGTCACTCTTGTCGTAGACCCAGACCAGCATTCCGCGCGCAAACGAGCCTATCTGTGATGATAATCCGGTATAGGCAGGGTCGCTTGGACCGCGGCTCATGACCTTGAGGTCGGTGTCCGCCGGGGCCGGATAATCAACCGCACTGCCAGGCCCATGAACGAGAAGTATGGTCGGTCGGGCCAGTTCGTAGAACTGTGCCTCGAAGGTGAACGCATATATCCTTGCAAGCAGGCTGCCGGAGGCGTCGATCTGGTTCTGCAAAAATCTGTTGTTGCCAGGCCTTGGAGGTCGTCCCCCATCGATCCTCTTCTTAAGCTTCAAATCCTCAAGAACTCTGCCGAACAAATGTATGGCGGAAGTATTTAGAATGGTTTCAGGTATCATGGATCACCCCATCTTCTGCGTGTCGATCAAAGCTCGGCGCCACTTCTGGACATCCAATATTTCTCGAAATAGCTCATGTTCGGCAGACGCGCCTGGTCCAGTGGGCGAGCGATTCGGCCTTCATGAACATGGCTCTTTCGGTTTGGCTTCGTCAGGCGGGGCCCGGCACGGTAGCGAAAAATCCCTCTCCGGTCGAAATCCCGGAAGATGATCCTTGATAGTTCTCCTCCGGTCACACTGTCGTCGACCGCGAGCATCGATCTCGCCACGTCACCGTAGTCCAGGAAATCCGGGGTGAGAGCCCACAGCGTCTCGGCGAGATAGGTACCCACGATATCCCGCGCGTCGAGCAGCGCTTCGACAAACCCTTCTGGATTGCGGGCGAAATCGCGGTCAAAGACTTCCTGGTGCGGCAGCTCGGCAGCTGGGTCGATCTCGGCGAGGTCGGCAAGATTTTCGGCCTCCGGCGAGATCAGTCCTCGAGCCACCAAGCTCTCGTGAAAGACATCGATCAGAATGTCGAAGATGGCGCCCGTGAGAGGTTGTGACAGTGCATGCTCGTCGGTCCAGCCCTCCGCAAAATCGGCCATCGTCAGTTTGTTGTTGGCCTCGCGTATCTGGCGGTGCGGCGAGAATTCCGAGAAGCGAGAGAGTTGGTTGGCGATGTAGAGATTCCCACGCGTCACCGTCAGAACATTTTCGATCACGGAGGGAAAATGCATGGCCGCGATCAACGAAACGCAGTCGGAAAAGGCCTCCTGAAAACCCAGATATTCGGGGAACTCGGCTCCCGGGTTCGGTATGCCGAGGACGCCATAGACGAACGCATGGCCAACCTCGTGCGCGATAACATCGAAGTCGACGCTGAAGGGGAGTGCGCGCCCGTCTTTCGCGAATTGGCTGCCGAGCTCGAGGAAGCCATAGCCGTATTGGGCGTTATCCCAACCCGGCAGAATCGAGATTTCCAAACGGTCGTAGTGATCGCGGAAATGCCAGATGAGCGGTTGGCCGATGTAACGCTCCCAAACGTCGAGCGTGAAGCGCACGCAACCGAACGCGTGCGCTGCTTCGAAGCCTGGCGTCGAGGGCTGATAGTGATCGAAATTGCCTTCCTCGTCGGGAACGGCCGGATCGAGGATCGCTCGCGTCCAGGGCGGCAGGGAGATGAAGGGCGTGCCCAACGGGCCGTGATTGACGCCATAGGGCCGCGTCTTGTCGACCGGCTCGACGACATACATACGATCGTCGGACGGGCCAGGTCCGACGCTGCCTGCCGGGGAAGAAACCGTAATGATCTCAGGGCTTGACATAGGGTCTTCAAACGGAGGCTGAACGAACAGCCTGAACCGGGTACCCATTCCCCACCTCTCGGTTATATTAGTAACATAACATCATATCTATAGGATGGCGAGGGCGTTGGTTTGTCCGGTAAATCTTCCTGAAGCCCGGTTCTTGATTGTCGGCAATAAAATTGCCTCAAGAACAATGCGTATCGCTACTGCAGGAGCTGGAGCAACTTCTGGTAGCGAGGATGGCTGCGAACAGCGGCGAAATCGGAATCGTTCTTGAACCAGAGTCTCATCTCGGCGCCAGCCTGCGGCAGCCACGCTTCCAAAAGGTCGATCGAGCGTTCGAACTCCCCCAGCAACGCATAGGTACAAGCGGCGTTGTATTGGACGTTGATATCGCTTGGGTCGATCGCCAGAGACCGGTCAAGCCACTTCGCTGCCCTATCGCGTTCACCAAGGAAGGCCAGCACGATCGCCCCCAGGCAGGCACAATTGGCGTTCTCCGGATGCAGACGGAGTTCCTCTTCAGCTCTCTCCAATGCGATCCGCGCATAAAGCTCCGCGTCGTTCTGTTGGCCGAGAGTGCGGAAGACGTTCACCAGCATGACCGGTGCGCCGTAGTCGGTCGGTTTGATCTCCATCGCGCGCATGAAATACGTCGCGGCGAGTTCGAACTGGCCGCCGGTTACACAGAACTCGGCATAGTAGCGGTTGGCCTCGTGGCAATTGGGGTCGAGCGCGAGAGCCTGTTCAAACGCCACCGCGGCCTCGGAACGGCGATCGGCGAGAGATAGGGCAAAGCCCCTGGCTGAATGCGCCTCGGCCAAATTCGCGTCCAGAGCCAGGGCCTGATCGGCGGTCGCGAGAATGTCGTCCACCTGGATCGGTGAGCCGTAGATCGACTGAAGGCGTACGTCGCAGACCGCCAAGCCTGCATAGGCGCGTGCATATCCCGGATCGAGCTCGATGGCCCTGATATAACTTTGTCTGGCCATCAGGTGGTTCGCTCTGGTCGCGATGTGGCTGTAATCGCGCCCTCGAAGATAATGCGTATAGGCTTCCACATCGTCCGTCGGCGCCTGCTCAATCGCCTTCTTCTCCTCGGGCAGGAGCCTGACCCTGAGCTGCGCCACGACCGCCTTGGCGATTTCGTCCTGCACGGCGAAGATGTCGGTGAGGTCGCGGTCGTAGCGGGCAGCCCAGACGTGTCCGTCCGTGGCGCCTTCGATCAGCTCGGCATTGATCCTGACCCGGTTTCCCGCCTTGCGGACGCTGCCCTCGACAATGTAGCCGACGCCAAGCTCCCTGGCGATGCGTTCCATCTTGTCGGTCCTGCCCTTGAAGGCGAAGACCGTATTGCGGCTGAGCACGAACAGGCCGGAGACGTTCGAGAGGTCGGTTATGATATCTTCCGTGATGCCGTCGCTGAAATACTGCTGGTCGGGATCATTGCTCAGATTGGCGAAGGGTAGGATCGCCACCGACGGCTTGTCGGACCGCACTAGCGTCTGGACGCTCCCGGCCGCAATATGCGTCTCGACATGCGGGACGCCCTGGTCCCAGTTGGCGAAATAGACGTGCACCGGCTGCGCAATGTTCTTGACGGTCCTGGCGCCCTGATCGGCGAAGTCGACGCCCAGCTTGTTGCCGACCTCATGGCGCACCGCTTCCGAGCAGGCGATGCCGCCGGGGATCGCGAGGCCCTGCAGCCGCACCGCAAGATTGACGCCGTCGCCATGGAAATCATCACCGTCGACGATGATGTCGCCAAGGTTGATGCCCATGCGAAACTTGAAATGCCGGTCCTCGGGGATGCCGGCATTCCGCTCGGACATGCCGCGTTGGATCTCGACCGCGCAGCGCGCCGCATTGATGACGCTGCCGAACTCCACCAGGAAGCCGTCACCCATCACCTTAAAGATGCGCCCACCGTGCTTGGTGACGGTCGGATCGAAGAACTCCCGTCGATGCTGCCGAAGGAGATTGAGCGTGTGCTCTTCGTCGACCTCCATAAGACGGCTATAGCCGACCACGTCTGCCGCCAGGATCGCCGCCAGCCGACGCTCAACATGCTCCTCTGACATGTCGCCTCCTGAAATCGCAGACAATGGTTCTGCCTGATTTAGTTCTATCTGATTTACCTGGTCGGCGCCAACGCCGCTGGAATGGTCGCTCATGCCGGTCCTGATACGGCTGCCAAACCAGGCGGCGCAGCACTAGTCGCAGCCTAAGCGATCCGGCCGTGCGGTCGACGTCGTACACGGGAATAGGAATCGGCACCGAGGCGACCAGGCAGGCGCTCGCCTCTGCAACCAGTTTCAGATCGATTTCAATGCCACGAGATCGATGATCGAAAGGATCGACGCGCATGGCCTGTTTTCGCCACGCCAGAGCAAAGTGACGCTGGAAGTGGCGAAGTGCTCAACCTCCCCGATTTCCAGGCTCACCGATTTCCAGGTGATCGACGAGCCGGCCTTCAACAAACTCAGCGACGAGGCGCCCGCTCGAAAAGCTTGCGCCGATTGGCACGACCTTTCATGAAATCCAGGCCCAGGCGGGCTAGGCTGCCGCCCTCCTGTCGTGCCGCCCTTCCCTGATTTCCTCGGCGAGCTTGCCGCAGAACGCGTCGAGATCGCCTGGGTTGCGGCTGGTGACAAGACCCTGGTCGGTGACCACCGCGCTGTCTTCCCAG
>NZ_JAMYSA010000052.1:0-43374 GCF_040321735.1 Mesorhizobium sp. M0293 | reverse complement strand
TGACCGCGGACTGCCACCGGTCTAAGGGGCGAGCTGGCAACAACCTGCCGACCCCGCGGCCCCCGGCGGACCACCCACGAATGCGCGGGACGCGCCGGCGGTTGCAGCCGCTCCCGCGGGCGCAGCGACCGTCATGCCGGCCTCGGCACCGGCGCCCGCTACCGGGCCGGAGCCCGCCGATCCGACCGACGCCGCCATGACCAGAACACGTCGACAGCTCGACTTGATCGACCAGATGCTTGGAGCCGCCCCCAAATGACCACCAGCCTCGGCTCGGCCTTGCCGGGATTTGCCTCCGCGCGCGCGACGTCGGATCAACCTGCCGCGAATGGCAGGAACGATGACGCCGGTTTCGGCAAGATGCTGCGCGGCGACACGGCGCCTGCTCGCCCTGAACGGCAGCCGACGACCGAGGCAGGATCGCGCGAGCAGCGTTGGGGCAAGCTCGCCGCCGGCCTTGCCGGGCATGGCGGCAAGGCCGAGCCTGAAAAGGTTATCTCAGCCAAAGCGCAGACCGTGAAAATCGGCAAGGACGGCCTGGAAGCAAAGGCGCACAAGGACGAAGTCGACGCCGAAGACGCGGCGCCGGACGCCGATGCCGTGCCGCTTCAGGACGACCTGCCGCTGCTGATCGCGTTTCATGACCTGCGCCATTTCTCGACATCGGCCAAGGCATCCGGGCGCGACGCGGCATCCGGCGAGAGCCCGTCGGACCCGGCACTCGACGGGCAGGCTCCACTGCCAAAGACCTACCGGTCGAAGTCTACGGCCGGACGCGAGGCTCTCGCCACCGTGTCGAAGCCGGAGCAGGCTTCGATCGTCGACGGGCCTCTGGCGGAACTCGACAGTCAACCGCCAAGCGCTGCCTCAAGCGCGCCGAAACGCGACAATACCGTGGCGGCCCTGAAGCTGCCGGACGCCCCGGCTGCCGACGTGCCCGGGGTACAGTCGAAGCACGCCGGGCCGGCGATGAAAAGCATCGAGGACGTCCAGTCCGCGATACGGCCCGAAGCGGGAAAACAGTCCCTGTCCGCGCGCATGGACGTGGTGTCCGAACAGAGCTTTCCCGCACCGCCGCAGAGTCCCGTCAGCCAGGCAGCCCTCAATGTGATCAACGCCATAGCCGCCGAAAGCGGCCCGCAAAAGGCGCTTTCGGCCTCATCCGCGGCCGCCCAGCTGGCCAGCCCTGTTGCCGTTCCGACACATGTGTTGAAGATCGAACTTCATCCCGCCGAACTCGGCATGGTGACGGCCCATCTCCGCCTCTCCGGAGAACAACTTTCGATTGAGCTGAAGCCTCAAACACACGACGCCTACCGCCGGTTGTCCGCCGACAGCGAGGCCATCATCAAATCGCTGCGCGGGCTCGGCTTCGAGGTTGACAAGGTCACAATCCTGCAACCTTCGATTGCAATTCCTGCCGCAACCCGCGCCGATGCAACCGCCCCTTTGCCGGCGGCAACAGGCCGCGATCCATCATCTTTCCAACCGGGGAGTTCGGGCGGCGGCAATGGTGGAGCGGGCAGCCAGCAACCGGGTCAGCAATCCGCAGGGAAACGCAACGATGACGCGCAGGACTACGGCCGCGGCACTTCGCCTTCTCGCGAGCGCGCTGGCGGCGATATCTTTATCTAGCGCGGCAAGCGCTGCCGCAGCCGCGACCAACCCTTGCGAGCCGGAGATCCTGCGCGCCGCCGATCGCTATGGCGTGCCCGCAGGCATCCTCTATGCGGTTGGCTTGACGGAGACCGGCAACAAGGGAAGCCTTCAGCCCAACGCCTTGAATATAGAGGGAAAAGCAGTCTTTCCGAAGAGCCGGACCGAGGCCCTTGCCGCTTTCGCCAATGCGCGGCGCGAGGGCAAGACGCTGATCGATCTGGGCTGCATGCAGATCAACCACCACTACCACGCGTCGCATTTTCGCAGCGTCGAGGACATGCTCGACCCACGTCAGAACGTCGACTATGCGGCGCGCTTCCTGGCCAGCCTCCATGCCCGTCATGAGACCTGGTCGATGGCCGTCGCCCGCTATCATGCCGGTCCCGACAACGATCCGGCGCAGAAGATCTATGTCTGCCGCGTCATTGCCAATATGGTCGCTACCGGCTTTGGAAAATGGACCGCGAACGCCCGCGGCTTCTGCAACCCATAAGCGTATTTCCGCTTCTAATAAAGCAACCGCACAACCCGGAATTGTCGGTTCACTTGGTCAAAACTTGCCACCGAAGGCGTATCTGGCTGCACGCTAATGCAACCGATACGATTCGAGACTCCCAAGAAACTAGCTACAAGAAATGACGGTTGTTCAGGATTCTCGCCAGCGGATACGCCTCTCTTCACGGGGCAAATGATTTGATTCGGAAGGCGGGGCCGATGATTGTTATCGTTGACGAGCGCGAGCTCGTAACAGAGGGATACAATTCACTTTTCGATCGTGAGGGCATCGCCTGTGCGGGCTTTGCGTCCGGCGAGTTCGGTGAGTGGGTGAGCTCGGCCGCCGACACCGATCTGCGCTCGGTCCGAGCCTTCCTCATCGGCGACTGCCGCGAAGGCTCCATCTCTCCCCGCCAGATCCGCGACCGCACCGGCGCTCCGGTCATTGCGCTCAGCGAACAGCATTCCCTAGAGAACACGCTGCGGTTGTTCGAGAGCGGCGTCGACGACGTCATTCGCAAGCCCGTCCACATCCGCGAGATCCTGGCCCGCATCACCGCCATCCGCCGCCGCGCCCAGGAAGACGTCGCCTACACCGAGATCGGCGCCATGCGTATCTTCATGGACGGGCGCGACCCCGAGATCGATGGTCAGCCCTTGCCCCTGCCGCGCCGCGAGCGCCGCATCCTCGAATATCTGGCGAGCAATCGCGGGCGTCGCGTCACCAAGACCCAGGTTTTCAATGCCATCTACGGCATCTTCGACGAAGAGGTCGAGGAGAACGTGGTGGAAAGCCACATCAGCAAACTGCGCAAGAAGCTGCGCGAAAAGCTGGGCACCGACCCGATCGATTCCAAGCGTTTCCTTGGCTACCGGCTCGTCTTCTGATGCAGCGCCGCGCCAGCCTCGCGCAAGAAAACACGCGTAGCCTCGTAGCCAGTGGCATGGACACAGCGGAGACGTTTCGATGAGCCTCTACGGAATGATGCGGACCGGCGTTTCCGGCATGAACGCGCAGGCGAACCGCCTATCGACGGTCGCCGACAACATCGCCAATTCCGACACCACCGGTTACAAGCGGTCCTCCGCCGAATTTTCGACGCTGGTCATGCCGTCGACGGGCGGTGCCTACAATTCCGGCGGCGTCACCACGACGATCCGTCAGGCGGTCAGCGATCCAGGCGTGCTTCAGTACACGACCTCGGTCTCCGACCTTGCCGTCAGCGGCGATGGCTTCTTTGTCGTTCAGGATCCGAGCGGTACGCCCTACCTGACCCGCGCCGGCGCCTTCGTTCCCGATGGGCAGGGCAGGCTGGTCAACTCGGCCGGCTTCCAGCTGATGGCCTATAGCTACGAGAATGGCGTGCCCGCAGCGACGGTCAACGGCTTCGAGGGATTGGTTCCGGTTGTCATCTCCGACCAGGGAATGACCGCAACGCCGAGCACCGAGGCTAGCTATGCCGGCAACCTGCCGGCAGGCGCGACACCGGTCGCGACCGCCAACCTGCCTGCCGCCAATGCTGCGTCCGCGCAATACACGTCGAAGTCCTCGATGGTCGCCTATGACAACCTCGGCAATAAGAAGCTGCTCGACGTCTACTTCACCAACACCGGCACCGGCACCTGGCAGGTGGCGGTCTTCGATCAGTCGAAGGCCACGCCCGGAACATCGTTCCCCTATACCGCCGGCGGCTTTCTGGGCTCGGCCAACCTGACCTTCGATACCACCACCGGCAAGCTCACCGGCACGCCCACCGGCGTTTCATTTACCGTGCCGAACGGCGCCAGCCTCAATCTCGACCTGTCGGCGCTGACCCAGCTCGGCACCGGCTTCACCGTTTCCGACGCCCAGGTCAACGGCAACGCGCCGAGCACCATCGATAAGGTCCAGATCAGCAAGGACGGCACCATCTACGCCCAGTACAAGGACGGTTCCACCAAGCCGCTCTACAAGATTCCGCTGGCCGACGTGCAGAGCCCGGACCAGCTCACCGCACTGCCCGGCAATGTCTACTCGCAGGGCACCGAATCCGGCGCAGTCCGTGTCGGCTTTGCCAATGAGGGCAAGCTCGGCTCCATCATCTCCGGCGCACTCGAGAATTCCAACGTCGATATCGCCGAAGAACTGACCAACATGATCGCGGCGCAGCGCAGCTACACCGCCAATTCGAAAGTCTTCCAGACCGGTTCCGATCTGATGGACGTCCTTGTCAACCTGAAGAGATAAGACGGGCACCGCCCGCGAAAGACGCGCATGTCACTGTCTACCGCATTGAGTATCGCCCAGTCGGCGCTTATGAACACCGCGCGACAGACCAGCGTCGTCTCGCGCAACGTCGCCGACGCCTCCAATCCGGACTATTCGCGCCGCCAGGCCGTCGTCACCAGCACGGCGCCGGGCGCGCGTTCGGTTGATATCCAGCGCGCCACCAACGACCTTTTGTTCCGCCAGAACCTCGCCGCGCTGTCTACCTGGAGCGGCCAGAACGCGCTCTACAGCGGCATGGATCAGCTGGGCGTTGCGGTCAACGGCGTCGACAATGCGTCCTCGCCCTCGACCGCTATCGGCAACCTGCAGCAGGCGCTGCAGCTCTACGCCACCTCGCCGTCCAACCAGAACCTCGGCGCCAGCGTCATCGACGCAGCCAAACAGGTCGTGCGCTCGCTCAATGAGGGCTCCAAGGCCATCCAGGATTTCCGCACCCAGACCGACGGCCAGATCGCCACGGCGGTCGACGACTTGAACTCGCTGCTCAGCCAGTTCCAGGATGCCAACACCGCGGTCATGTCCGGAACCCGTTCCGGCACCGACGTTTCCGACGCGCTCGACCAGCGCGACGCGCTTTTGAAGAAGATTTCGAACTATGTCCCGGTGTCGACCTTCACGCGTGGCGACAACGACATGGTCATCACCACCGGTGACGGCACGACTTTGTTCGAGACGATACCGCGCACGGTCACCTTCGCAGCGTCGGCCGGCTATACCGCGGGTGCCGCCGGCAATGCCGTCTATATCGACAATGTGCCGATCTCGGCGGGAGCCGGCGGCAACACCAGCGCCAGCGGCACACTCGCCGGCCTGCTGCAATTGCGCGACGGCGTCGCCTCGACCATGCAGAGCCAGCTCGATGAGACCGCGCGTGGCCTGATCACTGCCTTCGCCGAAACGGCGCCATCGCAGCCTAACAAAACCGGCCTGTTCACCTGGTCGGGCGCGCCGGCCATCCCGGCCGCGGGCACGCTGGTCAACGGCCTTGCCGCGTCCATCAGCGTCAATGCGGCGATGGACCCGAGCAGCGGTGGCAATCCGACGTTGCTGCGTGACGGCGGTGCCAATGGTGCCGCCTATGTCGCCAACACCGGCGGCGGCGCGTCCTATTCCACCCTTCTGGTTGCCTATGGCGACCGGCTCGACCAGCCGATGACTTTCGACCCCGCCGCGGGGGTTTCGGCAACGTCCAGCGTTTCCGACTACGCCGCCAATTCGATCGGCTGGTTCGAGGGCGTGCGTCAGCAGGCGTCGACCGCTTCCGACGCCAAGGAAGCGCTGGCCTCGCGCAGCGCCGAGGCGCTGTCCAACGCAACCGGCGTCAATGTCGACCAGGAAATGTCGCTGCTGCTCGACCTCGAACACACCTATCAGGCATCGGCCCGGATGATGAAAACCGTCGACGACATGCTGACTGCCTTGCTCAACGCGGTGGGATAATCCATGACTTCAGTCTCGTCAGCGGCCATATCGAACGCGATGCGCTCCCAGCAGATGCGCATGCAGGCAGAACTTGTCAAAGTCACAAAGGAAGCCTCGACCGGCAGGGTCGCCGATGTCGGCCTGGCTCTCGGAGGGCGCACAGCCCAGTCCGTCACATTCTCGCGTGATCTCGACCGGCTCAATGTCATCATCGATTCAAACGGCCTGGTCGGCGCCCGGCTCTCCTCGACGCAGACCTCGCTTAGCCAGCTGTCCAGCGCAGCGCAGACCTTTCTGTCCGCCCTGACCACCGCTTCATCAAGCGATTCTTCCAACAGTCTCACCCAATCCTCCGGCAAGGCGACCATCCAGCAGCTGACCTCGATCCTCAACACCAGCGTCAATGGCGAATACCTGTTCGCCGGCACCAACACCGACGTCAAGCCGATCAACGACTTCACCGCCGCCGGCTCGCCCGCCAAGGCGGCGTTCGATGCTTCCTTCGTCGCCAATTTCGGTTTCACCCAGGACGACCCGCTCGCGGCCGACATCACCGCCGCCCAGATGGACGATTTCATCACCAACGACGTCGTACCGCAATTCATGGGCGCGGGCTGGCAAGGCAACTGGTCGAATGCCACCGACCAGCAGATCGTCAGCCGCATCGCCCTCAACGAAACCACACCGACCTCGACCAGCGCCAACAGCGACGGCATTCAAAAGCTCGCAATGGCCGCAGCCATGGTCTCCAGCCTGATGTCCAGCAACATCAGCCAGGCAGCGAAAAATACGGTCGTCAGCCGCTCGACGGCAATCGTCGGCGAAGCGCTGAGCGGCATTGCCCAGGTTCAGTCCGAGACCGGCATCGTCCAGAAGCGGGTTTCCGATGCAAACGACCGGATGAAAACGCAGGTCGATCTTTTCGAACGGCACATTCTCGATCTGGAAGCCGTCGATCCGGCCGAAGCCGCGACCCGGGTCGCCGACCTGACACAGCACATCGAAACATCCTTCGCGCTGACCGCACGCCTGCAGCAACTCAGCCTGTTGAATTACCTGACCTGACAACTCTAAACGGAACGGTAGAGCCCCAACGATGTACCAATTCTCCTACGCCGACATCCAGAGCACCTCCGTTGCCGACGCGAAGGACCGCGAGCGCGAACTCTTGACCCGCTCGATCGACATGCTGGCGGCGGCGGCGGCGGCGGGCCACGGTTCGATGGAAGCGATCGAGGCGCTGCATTTCACCAATCGCGTCTGGACCGCCTTCGTCGAGGATCTCGGCTCCAGCGACAACGCCCTGCCCAAGGAACTGCGGGCCAACCTGATTTCCATCGGCCTGTGGCTGCTGCGCGAGGCGGAAGACGTTCGCCAGGGCCGCACCAACAATTTCGAAGGGCTGATCGAAGTGTCCCAGATCATCAGGGACGGCATTCAATGACCAACACGCTGAAGATATCGCTCAAGCCGAACGAAAAGATCTACATCAACGGCGCCGTCATCCGTGTCGACCGCAAGGTCACGGTCGAATTGATGAACGACGTGCAGTTCCTGCTCGAAAGCCACGTGATCCAGGCCGAAGATGCCTCGACGCCGCTCAAGCAGCTGTATTTCATCCTGCAGGTCATGCTGATGAATCCGGCCGGCGCGGCGGCCGCGCGCGATATGTTCCGCCGTTCGCTGCCGCTGCTTTTGGCAAGCTTCGAGGACAACCAGATCTGCGGCGCGCTGAAACAGATCGACCGCATGGTCGGTGAGGATCATATCTACGAGGCGCTGAAGGCGATCCGCGCGCTTTATCCGCTCGAACGCCGCGCGCTTGGTGGTAATGACGACGTTCCGGGTGCCGAGCGCCCGCTGGCTGTGGGAGCACGATACTGATGAACGTGGACATGACGACGACGATACCGACCGGCGCCAACCAGGCTACCGCGTCGACTTCGAAGACCGCGGTCGACTACCAGTCCTTCCTTAAGCTTCTGATCGCCGAGATGAAGAACCAGGATCCGACCAAGCCGATGGACTCGACGCAGTACGTCGCCCAGCTCGCCACCTTCTCGCAGGTCGAGCAATCGGTGCAAAGCAACACCAAGCTCGACCAGATCATGCAGTCGTCGGCGCTGTCGCAGGCCGACGCGCTGATCGGGCGCTCGATAACATCCGCCGATGGCAAGACGACGGGCACGGTGGCGTCGGTGCGCCTTGCCAGCAGCGGTCTCATCGCGGTGCTGCAGAATGGCACCGAAGTCGCGGTCGGCCCGGGAGTCTCGGTCAAGGCAGCGAGCTGACGCTTTTCGACAGAGAGCCAGTCCCATGAACGAGGCCGACGCTCTCGACATCGTCCAGTACGCGGTGTGGACGGTGCTGACCGCGTCTGCCCCGGTAGTGCTGGTCGCCATGGTGGTCGGCATCGGCATCGCCCTCATCCAGGCGCTGACGCAGGTCCAGGAAATCACCTTGACCTTTGTGCCGAAGATCGTCGCCATCATGCTGGTGGTGGCGCTGACCGGCCCCTTCATCGGCAGCCAGATATCGGCCTTCACCAACGTCATCTTCGAGCGCATCCAGAACGGGTTCTGAAGCCAGTTCCAGGAAAGTGTGCCGCGACATGCCGTCCGCATTGCGCGAAGACAGAAGACAGATGTCCGCCGACCCTAACCGCACCGGGCGTGCCGGGAGACAGGGCGTGGACCTTCTCTATCCCATTGTTGGACCATGGGCTTTTTCGAAAGACATTCGCCCTTTGCGGCGCCATGCCCTACTTTCGGCAAACGATCTGAGCAAACGGACCGCCTGACGAATCGGCACGACATGGCAGGAACCCCCGATGATTGACGAAAAGCCGGACAGCGAAAGCGTCTCGGCGCTGGCGCCATTCCGGCACGGCATCTTCCGCGCCGTATGGGGCGCAAGTCTCGTCTCCAATTTCGGTGGCCTGATCCAGGGCGTCGGCGCCGCCTGGATGATGACCACGATCGCCACCTCGCCCTATCAGGTGGCCCTGGTCCAGGCTTCGACCACCTTGCCGATCATGCTGTTTGCGCTCGTGGCCGGCGCCATCGCCGACAGTTTCGACCGGCGCAAGGTGATGCTGGTCGCCCAGACCTTCATGCTGGTCGTCTCGGTGCTTCTGACCCTGTTCACCTATTCGGGCCTGATCACGCCGTGGACGCTGCTTGCCTTCACCTTCCTGATCGACAGCGGCACGGCGCTCAACAGCCCGTCATGGCAGGCCTCCGTCGGCGACATCGTCCCTCGCAACAAGGTGCCGGCCGCTGTCGCGCTCAATTCCCTGGGCTTCAATCTGACGCGCAGTGTTGGACCGGCGATCGGCGGCATCATCGTCGCCGCGGCCGGCGCAGCGGCCGCCTTCGCGGCAAACGCGGTGAGCTATATCGGCCTGATCGTCGTGCTGGCCCGCTGGAAGCCGGACGTGCCGGTATCGACCTTGCCGCGCGAGTCGCTGGGTGCCGCCATGGGCGCCGGCCTGCGCTATGTCGCCATGTCGCCCAACATCGGCAAGGTGCTTGTCAGGGGTGCCGCTTTTGGCTTCAGCGCAGGTGCTGTACTGGCATTGCTGCCGCTGGTGGCACGCGATGTCGTCAAGGGCGACGCGCTGACCTACGGCATCATGCTCGGCGCCTTCGGCATCGGCGCGGTCGGCGGCGCGCTGATCAGCGTGCGGCTGCGGCAGCTGCTGTCCAGCGAGACAATGGTGCGCTCAGCCTTCGCCGGTTTCGCCGTCTGCGCCTTCAACGCCGCCGTCAGCCATCATGCCTGGCAGACGTCGCTCGGTCTGCTTGTCGGCGGTGCCTGCTGGGTGATCGCGCTGTCGCATTTCAACGTCACGGTACAGATGGCGACACCGCGCTGGGTGGTCGGCCGGGTGCTGTCGGTTTATCAGACCGCGACCTTCGGCGGCATCGCACTCGGCAGCTGGATCTGGGGCGTCGTCGCCGATGCGCATGGCGCCGAAACCGCGCTGATCGCCGCCAGCATCGCCATGCTGGCCGGCGGCGCCATCGGCCTGTTGTTGCCGCTGCCGCAACAGCAGGTGCTCAACCTCGACCCGCTCAATCGCTTCAGGGAACCGCACCTCGCGCTCGACCTGAAGCCGCGCAGCGGGCCGATCGCCATCATGATCGAATACATCATCCGCGACGAGGACGTGCCGGAGTTCCTCGCCATCATGGCCGAACGTGGCCGCATCCGCCGCCGTGATGGCGCCCGCAACTGGACGCTGGCGCGCGACCTGGAGAATCCGGCGATCTGGATCGAGCATTATCACACGCCGACCTGGATCGAATATGTGCGCCACAATGGACGCATCACCCATGCCGACGCCGTCATCGGCGAGCGTGTACGGGCGCTGCACAGCGGCGACGAGCCGCCGCGCGTGCGGCGCATGATCGAGCGCCCGACGACCGCCGGCACCGCTCTCGTGATGGCCAAGGGGCCTATTGAACACTGACTGCCGACCAGGAGGCGCAGCTTGCCTCAGCTTTCTTCCCCCCTTCCAGACGCCGATCTAAGGCCCAAACGCTGAGGGGAATAGGATCTTTAAACTTGGAATGATCGTGTGCTGAATAACTTGGCCAATCACATTATCGCCGAGCACTGCAAGCAGATAGACAAATACGCCGACAACGAAATTACGTGCTAGCTCAAGCCGTATTGTATCGGGCTCCAGAAGCGATTTTACCGAGCTTAGCTCCGCAACGGACCTTTCGCGAATGCCAGGATCGATATCATTGCTTCCCCGAAGCTGTTCCTCCAAGCCTTCCAATCCTGTTATCAGGGTAGAGTATTCTGGGGCATTGTGGTTGATACCGACGATCCGATCCGAAGCAGGAATTGGCCGAATGGATTCTTCAATCGGCCTATCTTTGTTGCGTCGCAAATAACGGCGCAGGTCATCGACCATTGGGTCGAATAGATGTTCTGTCATCTCACGAAGGACGGCATTTATGTTGTTCGAGCTGGCGTAGAAATAGTTATGTGCAAATCGCCATCCCGCATCTTCCTGCGAAGAGAAGCTTCGAAACAAGTTCAATTGCCCCGACAATCGGGCTTCCGTATCATCCGGCCAAGACATCCTTCCCGACCCGACCATTCCACTTGGCTCTACCAGAACCTCCTTGTCGACCCGGGCCATTGGAAAGAGATTTTGAAGCCAATCAAGTCGCGAGCGCAAGGGTTCTGGCGCGTTATGCAGCACGTTAAACCATCGGCGTAGCGCTGAGGCAAAATCTTGATACCTAGCGCGGCTAGCTAGGCTAGCGAGATCATCGTACTCCTCGATAAAATCATCGAATTCGTTGGCCAAATTTCCCCCCAATGAAACCCTGCGTCACGATCACATGGGCGTGGCACCAGCAATCAATCCCCGTCAGTGACTATTGACCCTACAAATTGTCCCCCAGCAGAGTCCACAAAAGAACAGTATTCATCCCCAGAAAAATGAAAAGCATGTCTGGTTTCAGGATTAGCGATACGAGCGCAACGGCGGCGATAGTGTTCGCATCAATGGATTGCCTTTGGACTCATTTTGCTTGCTTGCGACAGTGGAGGCCGGGCCCAAGGAACTACTAGTCCAGCGGTCACCTGACCGAGTGGGTCCAAATTTCCGAACACCAATGCGGTCTTAGCAAGGTTATCAAATCCGCAACCTACCCCTCGCCCGATAGATCCCTGCGTGCCTTGTCGAGTTCCTCGGCATAGCGCCGCATCAGATGGCCTTCGGTCAACAGCCCCAGCACGATGTGGTCGGTGAAATCCTCGACCACGGCGAGTTCTTCGGCGCCCGCGCGCTGGAAGGTTTCGGCGGCGGCCTGCACGTTCATGCTCGGCACCAGCACCGCGTCCTTGTACTTGGCAAGATCGCGCACCGGTACCTCGCCATCGGAGAGATCGCTGTGCAGTTCGGCCACGATCAGCACGCCGACATAGTGATCGCCCGCGTCGACGGCGATGACGCGCTGGGCCGAGCCAAGCGGCACTTCCTTGCGGAAAGCCGCCAGCGTCGTCGAGGCATAAATCGTCTTGATGTCCTTACGCATCATCGAGCCGACGGTGAGGCTGCGCATCCAGCCGACATCATGGGCGCTGCGAATGGTCTCGCCACGCAGATGGAAGCGCCATGTCGAGAACGAATAGCCAAAGGTTTCGCGCACCAGGATGGCCGACATGATCGAGGCCGCCAGCACGACACCGGTCAGCGTCAGGTCGCGGGTCGATTCCAGCGCCAGGAAGGTCATCGTCAGCGGGCCGCCGACGACGCCGACGGCGAGCGACGTCATGCCGACGACGGCGGCGACGGCGGGGTCGATGCCGGTTGCCGGCGAGACGACCACCATCACCTCCGCAAACGCCTTGCCGAGCAGCGCGCCGAGGAACAGCGAGGCAAAGAACAATCCGCCGCGAAAGCCCGAACCCAGCGAGACCGCCGATGCCGCCAGCTTGAGCACGAAGACGCTGGCCACGACGGCCAGCCCGTAGTTCATCGAGAATTCGCGATGCAGCGCGCCGTGGCCGCTGGACAGGACCTGCGGCGTGATCAGCCCCAACAAGCCGACGATGACGCCGCCGATGACGGGGCGCAGCGACGCATCGATCGACAGCCTGGCAAAGCCGCGTTCGATAAGCGTTACCAGATGCATGATAGCGATCGCGACGGCCCCGCCGAGCAGGCCAAGCAGCAGGAACGGCACGTACTGGCTGGCGGTGAGCGCCGGCAGGCCCGAAAGCTCGAGCGGAAACGGCACGCCGCCGAACATCTCGGCGGCCAGCGAGGCTGAGATCGCGGCTGTCATGACCGGCGCGACATTGGCGACCGAATAGATGCCGATAATCAGTTCGAAGCCGTAGAAGGCGCCGGTCAGCGGTGCATCGAAAGCGGCCGCTATGGCGCCGGCCGCACCACAGCCGACCAGGATGCGGACATCGTTGCGGCGCAGCCTGAGGAAGCGCGCCAGCCGCGATGCCAGGCCGGACCCGACCTGCGTGTAGCCGGCCTCCAGCCCGACCGAGGCGCCAAAGCCGCTGGAGATCATCGTCTGGCCGGCGATGATGAAGGTGTCGGTCAGCGACATGCGCCCGCCATAGAGCGCGTTGGCTTCGATCGGGTCGATCGGCGTGCGGAATTTCCGTATCCGGAGCCAGATCACCGTCAACCCGAGCAGGATGCCGCCGATGGCCGGCACCAGCGCCTGCATCGGATTGGCGAGCGAGAACATGCCGGAAAGCCGGCCGCCGGGCTGGACGCCGAACAACAGCCCGTGCAGGTCCTGCACGATCTGGCTCATCGCCGTGACCAGGATGCCCGCCATCACCCCGACGATTCCGGCCAGGATGACGACCGCTATGCCGCGCGCCTCGAGCAGCGGCAGCGACCTGATCAGCACCGCGCGCAGCCGGCGGGCGTAGACTTCGCTGTGGTTTCTGGAAAGCACCGGGGCGGCTCGCCGATATCACAAAAGGCAGTGGAAAGCCCGCCTGATACGCCCGGCGGTACGGCAAGGCAACCACAATGGCGACAGAGGAGGTGCCATTATGGCAGGCCAATCAGGTCGGCATCGGCTCGCCGGCTTCATAGAGCACGAGGTTGCGCTGGCCTATGCCAAGTGCCGGCCAGCTCGCACGCCAGTCCGCAATGTGCGGCGAGCGGAAATGCGCGTCCAGCGCTGCCCTGTCGCTCCAGACTTCTGTGACCCGGATGAGTCCGGCATCGAAGACATCCTGCGCGTAGGAATATTCGATACAACCGGGTTCCGCGCGGCTGCCGGAAACCATGCGTTCCATGGCGGGCTTCGCTTCCTCCAATTTGTTTGGCGGCAGGCGAATGGTGCCGATGATCAGAAGCATGGGTTTTCCCTTTCTTTGCGAAGCCGGCCCGCACGGCTGCCCGCGCATGATCGTTTGAACTAGCCAGTCTCCCACCCTCGCGCAAGCTTGGCGGGCTACCCTCACAGGGCTGTCGCGCGCTCGGCAGGCTTGCAATTTTGGGGACGACATGGCGATCAGCGAAAGCATTCAGCCCGGTGCGGTGGCCAAGAACGGCCGCGACGTCTTCTTCGCCATCGGCATCGTCATCATTCTGGCCGTGCTGTTCCTGCCGATCCCGGCCTTTCTCATCGACATTGGCCTCGCCTTCTCGATCGCACTTTCGGTGCTGATCCTGATGGTGGCATTGTGGATCCAGCGGCCGCTCGATTTCTCGTCGTTCCCGACCGTGCTGCTGATCGCCACCATGCTCAGGCTGTCGCTCAACATAGCCACCACGCGCATGATCCTGTCGCATGGCAATGAGGGCACGCACGCCGCCGGCTATGTCATCGCCGGCTTCTCCAAGCTGGTGATGGCCAGCGACTTCGTCATCGGCCTCATCGTCTTCATGATCCTGATCGTAGTGAACTTCATCGTCATCACCAAGGGCGCCACCCGTATCGCCGAGGTCGGCGCCCGCTTCACCCTCGACGCCATTCCCGGCAAGCAGATGTCGATCGACGCCGACCTCTCTGCCGGCATGATCGACGACAAGACCGCACAGCTGCGCCGTCGCGAGCTGGAGGAAGAGTCCTCCTTCTTCGGCTCGATGGACGGCGCCTCGAAATTCGTCCGCGGCGATGCCATCGCCGGCCTCATCATCACCGCCATCAACATCATTGGCGGCATCGCCATCGGCTACATCAGGCACGGCATGGGCATGGGCGAAGCCGCCGACGTGTTCATCAAGCTGTCGGTCGGCGACGGTCTCGTCACCCAGATCCCGGCGCTGATCGTGTCGCTCGCCGCCGGTCTGCTCGTGTCCAAGGGCGGTACCCGCGGCTCGACCAACCAGGCGGTGTTCGGCCAACTCGGCGCCCACCCGCGCGCGCTGTACGTGGCGGCATCGCTACTGGTGCTGCTGGGCCTGATGCCCGGCCTGCCGCTGTTCCCGTTCTTTGCGCTCGCCGCCGGCATGGCCGGCCTCGGCTACATCATCCCGATGCGCGCTAACCGCGTCCTCGCCGAAGCCGAGGCGATCAAGGATCAGGAAAAGGCGACCAAGGTCGAGGAGGAGAAGAACTCGGTCAAGGCCTCGCTCGCCACCGCCGAGATCGAACTTTTGATCGGCAAGCAGCTGTCGACAAGGCTGCTGACGTCGCATCAGGAACTGGTTTTCCGCATGGGGAAGATGCGCAAGAAATTCGCCACCCAATATGGCTTCGTCGTACCGGAAGTGCGTGTCGCCGACGATTTCGCCATCCCGCCGAAGAGCTACCAGATCAAGGTGCACGGCACCGTGGTCGCCGAATATCAGATGCGCGTCGGCGAGATCATGGTGCTGCTCGGCAACCGCGACGTCCCCGAAATACCAGGCGAGGAAATCCGCGAGCCGGCCTTCGGCATGCGCGCCTATTCGGTGGTCGAAGCCTTCGCCGAGGATCTGAAGCGCGAGAACTACACCTTCGCCGACAACATGTCGGTGCTGCTCACCCATCTCTCCGAGGTCATCCGCAACAACCTGCCGCAGCTTCTGTCCTACAAGGACATGAAGGCGCTGCTCGAACGGCAGGACCAGGAATATCGCAAGCTCGCCGACGAGATCTGCACCACGCACATCTCCTATCCCGGCCTGCAGGCGGTGCTGAAGCTGCTGCTCGCCGAGCGCGTCTCGATCCGCAATTTGCACCTGATCATCGAGGCGATCGCCGAGATCGCGCCGCATGTGCGCCGCACCGAGCAGATCGTCGAGCATGTCCGCATCCGCATGGCCCAGCAGATCTGTGGCGACCTCTCCGAGGGCGGCGTGCTGAAGGTGCTGCGCCTCGGCAACCGCTGGGACCTCGCCTTTCACCAGAGCCTCAAGCGCGACGCCAAGGGCGAGGTGCGCGAGTTCGACATCGACCCGCGCCAGTTGGAAGAGTTCGGCCAGGACGCGACCAAGGCGATCAAGAAATTTCTCGAAGCCGGCGAGCGTTTCGTGCTGGTCACCGCGCCCGATGCCCGCCCCTATGTGCGCATGATCATCGAGCGGCTGTTCACCACGCTGCCGGTGCTCAGCCACGTCGAAATCGCCAAGGGCGTCGAGATCAGGGTGCTCGGAACCATATCGTGAGCGTACTTTCGCAAGGCGTCGTCATCGCGGCATTCCTCGCCTTCTGCCGCATCGGCGCCTGCTTCATGCTGATGCCGGGCCTGTCCAGCGCCCGCATTCCGGTGCAGGTCAGGCTGTTCGTGGCGGTCGCCGCCACCGGTGGCCTGCTCGCCTTCTTGTGGGACAAGATATTTCCGTTCGTCGACCCGCGCCCGCAGATCCTGGTGCCGATGATCATCTCGGAACTTCTGGTCGGCGGCCTGATCGGCGCCATGACCAGGCTCTACATGGAAGCCCTTCGCTTCATGGGCTCGGCCATCGCCATGCTGATCGGCTATGGCGGTACCGGCGGACCGGCAATCGAAGAGCCCGAACCCCAGGCCGCCCTTGCCGCCATCATCTCGTTCTCGGCGCTGCTGATGCTGTTCGTGTTCGACTTCGACCACGAGATCGTGCGCGCGCTGGTTTCCTCCTACACCGTCGCGCCGGTCAACATCTTCTTCAACCCCCAGGCCGCACTGGTCGATGTCACCGACACGGTGTCGGACACGTTCTTCCTGGTCATCCGCCTCGGCAGCCCGTTCGTCGCCTATGCCATTCTCGTCAATCTGACGATCGGCTTCGTCAACAAGCTGACCCCGCAGATCCCGATCTATTTCATCTCCCAGCCCTTCATCATCGCCGGCGGCATGATCATCTTCTACTTTGCCATCGGCACCATGCTGTCTTTGTTCGTCGACGGCTTTGTCGACCTGACGTTGGCGAGATAGAAATGAGCACGCGCAAGGACCGCCTCAGGAAACTGGTCAAGGTGCAGGAGCAGCTGAAGGCGCTGCACGAAACCCGTCACGCCACCTTCCTTGCGGCAGCCAGCGCTGCCGAGGTCGAAGCCCGCGATCTGGTCGGACATTTCGACCAGGCCGATTCGCTTTCCGGCCTGTTCCCCGATCTGTACCACCGCCGCATTGCCCAGGCGGTCGTGCGCCAGGAGGCGAACCTGGCAAGCGCTAAGCAAGAAGCCAGCCTCATCGCCGCCGCGACCGCGCGCACCAACATGGTCGAACGCGCCTACAAGGACGTGCGCAACCGCGATGAGCGCGAACGCTCCGACCGCGAGCGGCTGGACCTGATCGCGCAGAAGCGGGGCGAGGAGTAGTTGGGGAGTTTGCTTATGACTCGAAGCAGACACTCCGAGGTGAAGCGCGCATGATGCCAGAAGCCGTCTGTTCGCTTTCGGCCCCCGAGCTGCCGATGGCAATGCACTGGCGCAATCGTCCGGGGCGACTCCGCGCGAGTCGTGGGCCGTAAAGGGCGTAAAGAGATGGGGCGCCGCTCTGCAATGCGCCCTATTGCTTCGCTGGCGGCACGATCTTCATCACGAACGAAGTCGGCGCCTCGCCCGGGGCGAACGGTCCAGGGACCTTGTTGCTCGCCGGCGGCAGGCTCTTGAGATAAGCCGCGATCGCCTTGGCGTCAGAATCGGTGAGTTCCGCGAATGCAGCCCACGGCATGATCGGAGCGAGCGTGCGTCCGTCGGGGCGCTTGCCTGTCCGGATTGCCGTGACGATATCACGCTCGCTCCAGCGCCCGAGACCCGTCGCCTCGTCGGACGTGAGGTTGGGGCCGTAGAAGACCCCGAGCCCCGGGATCTCGAAGCCGACCTCGGAGCCTCCGAGGTGACGCGTCATGTCCGGCTTGCCGAGGAAATGTCCCGGCGTGTGGCAATCGGTGCAGTTCCCGATGGTCACCAGGTATTTCCCCCGTTCGACCAGCTCGCGGTCGGCCGCGCCGGCAGGCGACGATCCGATCGCCGCCACCAGCGCCGTGAACGCTGCGGGCAACACCCGCCTGGCCGCCTGCGACGCCACGCGCGCCGCGGCAGATCCGAAGTCGTGAATGCTCATGCTTTCCTCCGTCCGTGGCTCTAGGGCTTGCGGCCGATCACGGCGCCGTTCGCGGCGGGTGCGTCGAACCAGACCGTCTCGATTTGCCGGAATCCGGCTTCCTCGAGCCACGCCGAATATTCGGCCGGCGTATAGTTTCGCCCTTCCGTCTCGATCAGCATGTTGAGGCTCATCAGCGCGGCCGACGCCGGCCCGGTCTTTTCGTCATTGACGAGGAGCTCGCTGATGACGACCGCGCCGCCGCTCGGCAAAGCCTTGAAGGACCGGCGGAGCAGGGCGCGGTCCTTCGCCTCGTCCCAGTCGTGCAGGATCATCGACAGGAGATGCACGTCGTGATCCCCGGGAAGCTGCTCGAAGAAGCTGCCGCCTGTGGTCTCGATCCGGTTGGTCAAGCCGGCCTCGGCAATCTTTCCCGCGGCGATCGCGGCCACATGTGGCAGATCGAACACGGTCGCGCGAAGCGCTCCATATTGCTTGCAAAGCTCGATGTCGTACGCGCCCGATCCGCCGCCGATGTCGAGAAGGTGGCGGAAACGACTGAGGTCCACGGCTTCGCCGAGTTTGCGCGCGGTCATCGTAGAAAGCGAATGCATCGCCTCCCAGAAGAGTGCCAGCATCACCGGATCCTCGCCGTCGAAGATCGAGGATTGCACCGCCGGGTCCCATGTGGTCGGCCGGTTCGTGTGCAGCGCCTCTGTAAGCCTTCCCCAGCCCGCGTAGAGCCGCTTGTCGGCCATCTGCACGAAGCCGCCGAAGTAATACGGCTTCCCGCGCACGAGATAGGCTTCGCTTAACGGCGTATTGCGATAGCGGCCGTCCGTTTTCTCCAGAAGCCCGAGTGCAGCGCAGCCGGTCAACAGCATCTCGGCCGGGCGTGGATGCAGGCCGAGCACTTCCACCAGCTCTGCAACCGTGGTGCCGCCGCTGCCCGCAAGACTGCTGAAGAGGTCCAGCTCGTGTGCTGCGGTCAGAGTCTTGAAGGCCCAGAAACCGGTCGAAAGCGCCATCAGCGGGACGGCGGAAGGAAGCTCCGGCGTGGTGGCATTCGGCTGGACGTTTGCATGGTTGGCCGGACGTGCTGTCCGCGAAAGCTGACTGACCATGATCATCTCCCTTTCAGAGTGCGTTCGAACACCGCGTCTACCTTGCCGATATCAGGTTCGTGATCAGACCTGCCTTGACTTCAAGCACAGGCGCGGGGGCCTCGGCATGACCGATGTCTCTCAACTGATCGGCGGTCAAATTCGCGATCGTCCGCCGTCTTGAGACGGTCCGTTGCCAAGTCCTGAGAGCTGCAATTGCAGTCGCTGTGGTTTTCAGTCCAAGCAGTCGCACTCTCGACGAGTGATCGACGCGAGTTTCCGCGCGAGGCATTTCAGCCTCCCATTTCCAGCCATCCGTCCGAGTTCCTCGAAGGTTTGCGGCCCGCCGGCCAGTTCGTCGGCGGTCTTCAGCTTCGGCGCCAAGCATAGCAATTGCGTCGTCAAGTAACCGCATGTTCTTGCCTCGCTTTGCGAAGCCCTCCGCCAGTCGACGCATAGCGCAGGCACTGCGGCGCTGTCAGCCCAAAAGCTCCGGGTTTTGTTCTGATCTTGCTGCGGAATGGACAGCGGTCTTGATGGTCGGCAGATTTTGTTTACCTGATTGGCATGTTGCGATTGCAGGACTACGCCATCTTCAACCAGTTGCAGCAGTCGGGTGTTCCTTTGCGGGCCTCGGCACGCTTCGGGGAGGGCTTGGCAGCCGCGCTCTGGGAGCGGGAGGGACGCGGGCATTACCGCTACAACCCGGCCAATCACCATACGCTCAGTTTTTGGGTCGCCGAGGGTGCGGGCTTTCGCCGGCTGCGCGGACGCAGCTACGACCCCATCCATGGCGAAAGCAGCCTCTGGGTTGTGCCGGCGGGCGCACCGACCGCATGGGAGGCTGCCGGGAAAGGCCGGCTGCTCCACTTCTACATCCCGACGCCGGTGTTTGAAGCCCGGGTGGTGGAGACGCTCGATGCCGACCCCAGCCTGATAAGGCTGCGCGAAGAGGGCCTCCAACGCGACCCGTCACTCGAAAACATTATCCGCTCGATGGTGCTGCCGCTGTCGTGGGAGGAGCCGGCTGACCGCATCGCCGTAACGCAGGCTGGCGAAATGCTGACCACCTATCTCGCGGTCCGCTGCAGCGAACGCCCACCGAGAGCGCTCTTCATCCGTGGGGGCTTGGCGCCAGTCGTTCTGCGGCGGTTGCAGGAGTATGTCGAAGCCCATCTGGAGCAGGACCTGACGATTGAGGACCTGGCTGCCGTGGCCGGTCTGAGCCCCTATCACTTCGCCCGCGCCTTCAAACGCTCGACGGGCTTTGGCCCCTATCGCTACGTATTGCGGAGACGTACCGAGCGTGCCAAGCGGCTTCTAGCAGCAGGCAAGACTCCGTTGTCCGAGGTGGCACATGCCTGCGGCTTTGGCAGCCAAAGCCACTTTTCCGCCCGCTTCCGAGAGGTAATCGGACTGACCCCACGCCAATTTGGCCGCTGCGTTCATGATCGGTCCCTGGTCGAGCGCGTCGGGATTGAGAATCTTTGAGGCGGCTTATCGCTGAGTTCGTACCGAACCGGACCGACTGTATACGGCCCAAAGGCGACGGTAGGAAATCTGCCCTCGTGGCGCGTATCACACACCCGATCCACACACCGCATCCCCGCCTCTCTCCCGCGCAAGCCTGCCACAAGCTTGTTGAGGCATTGTCTGGCTAAGGAAAGCCGACAAAAGGCGGACTTTCTTGGCGATTTCTCCACCCAGCGACATCGTTATGGATGTGGCCCCAAATTCATCGAGCCAATCCTCTCAATGTCCGGAATTACGGTTGCGAAAAGCGCCCATCCGCCTGTTGCGGGAATTGTCGGCCGACGTCCATGCTTACTTCAGTGACCAGCTTGCGGCGAAGGGCCATGGCGTAGTCGTTTGGCCCCTTCGGCGTTATGACGAAGGCTTGCGAACCGCCAATGACCGATTTGGCAAAATAGGATGCCAACGGTTGATCGGGATTCTCATCTTGCGTTGGAATGGCGATCGCGTTGATCGTATACCCCTTGGCAATGGCGTTCAGCCTGCTCGGCTGAACAGGAAGCCCATCGTTGTTCTCACCATTGGAAGAGATGTCGATTACTTTCTTGGCCGCCTTTCCGGGAAACTGGTCGAGCAGCAGACTTCCAACGTCGATGGCGGAGGAAACGGATGTTCCTCTTCGCCCTCTGCGGGTGAAGCCGGTATCGCCTTTCTTGCTGATCACCGACGCGGCCGCTCTGGCATCCTCCAGCCCGCAGATGCTTGTCCACGGCAGCACAATGCGTGTGTGCCCGGGACTCGACCATTCAAAGTAGGCCACACTGATGCAGCCAACGTAGTTCCGTGTAATGGCCGCGATGATCTCTGGCGAAGTGAGCGCCGCGGCATGACCCTCGCGCTGTAGATCGGCAATCTCTGGATCGATCGAGGACGAGAAGTCGACAGCGAATACAACGGCAACATCAACCTCGGCTGCGTGTGCCTGCAGTCCCCAAAACATCGAAGCTGCAAGTGTCCCCGCCAGCATCAAGAATGAGCTGGCACGCTTTGCCGCCCCTCCGGTCGATCGCTCTGTCGGCGGTGTCGGAATGCCCCTGCGTGTCGCACGCACCTGCCCGCGAAAGGAGGCCGCTGCGTCCTGATGCACACTTCCCAACATGTTATTCTCCATCTCCGCCCGCGCGGTCATCGCAGCGGCCTCGCGACACGTCCGGTCGCCATCGACACGGCGACCGCTGGCGGGTCGATCGAAGCCGTCGGCGCCATGCCGGGCGGCGGTCGGGTTGGGACCAAATTCGCTTCACCGGCAAGGGTCATCCCATTCCTCCACTGGACCTGAATTGAGGGCGGGACGATTCCCGCCCAGGCTGCTGGCACAGCCGCAAAGGCAGGCACCGCGTCGAAGGGAATCGGACCGGCCAGCGAGGGCGTGCGTGCCTGCGGCGTTCGGTTCGACATTGCGACGGACAGGATCGCACCGAGAATGATCGCGGCACCCAGTGCGCCCGCGGGTGAGTTCCGTTCGCCGAGGAAGATCGCCGCGCCCAACGCCCCGAAGACGCTTTCGGCACTGACGATCACGGCGGCATGACTGGCCGGGGTGAAGCGCTGGGCGGCAATCTGCATGCCGAATGCGATTGCGGTGGAGAACACGCCGAGGACTGCGTGTTCCGGGCCGGCCGCAAGTGCAGCGGCCAGCGACAGGTTGCCTTGCAGTGCCCCGAACGGCAGGGCAAAAGCGGCGGCGCCGAGGAACTGTGTCGCTGCGGCGGTGAACGGCCGCGCATGGGTCTGCATGTGCCGGCCAAGCTCGACCATCCAGAGCGCATAGCAGGCAGCCGACAGGATGGCGGTGAGATCGCCGCTGCTGAGACCGGCGATCCCGCCGGACAAGAGCATGGCACCGACCACGGTCAGCCCGGCGGCAGCGGTGAGGCTCGCTGTCGGACGTTCGCCGATGAGCAGCCAGGCGGCCATTGGTGTCATCACCGTTGCCGTGCTCACCAGGAAGCTTGCATTCGTGACCGTGGCGCCGAGATAGCAAAGCTGCTGAAGCGTGATGGAGATGGCAAACAGAACGCCCACCCTGGCCAGGCTGGAAAGATAGCCCGGCCCGGCGGGTGGTCGCCTTTCGGTCAAGACGAAAGGTAGCACAAGCAGCCCACCGATCAGGCAGCGCAGGCCGACGGCACTCAGCGGGTCGAGATGAAAAAGCACCGTCTTTTGCGCGACATTGCCGAGACCCCACAAAGCGGCTGCAAACAGCAGCAGCAAATTGGCTCTAGTCTTGGACACCCGCCACCCCCTCGAGCCAAAGCCTGTTGCTGACTCGGTTGGCCCTAATTCAGCGAAGGCTAATTGACCTTGCGTCACGACAGCGCTTGAGTGGGGGGCGCTACAGTTCCGAAGCGTTAGTTTTGAGTTAGAATTTCGTCAGGCTGGAAGAGCAAATGCAAAATGAGGGCAGCGGCGCCAATATAATCTCACTCTTCGGTGGTTTCCGGATCGAAAATGGATCGGCAGATCCGCTCCGGCTGACAGGGAAAAGAGGTCCTGCGATCGTTGCCTATCTGGCCCGGTGTCCAGGCATGGTGGCGACACGGGAGAGACTGGCTGATCTATTTTGGGGTGACAGCGATAGCGAACACTCGCGCAACAGCCTGCGGCAAACGCTCAGTGTCCTGCGTCGGGATCTGTCGCGCGCAGGTGTGGATCTTATCCATTCCCGCGGGGACCTAATCGGCCTCGCGCCAGACGCGGTTCGAGTTGACGTGGAGGAATTCGAAGCAGGCCTCTCGGCCCGTTCCGTGCAGGAACTCGAAAAGGCTCTGGCGAACTACACCGGGCCATTCCTCGACGGGCTTTATCTGGGAAGCAGTGGGTTCGATGACTGGGTCGCATCCGAACGCGACAGGCTGCTGAGCCGCGCACTTGAGGCCTTCGAAAAATTGGCCCGCCTCGTCGACGCGGAAACCGGAGTCATCCTGGTCGATCGTGTTCTGGCCATGGAGCCGACGCGGGAAGAATCCTACCGGCTCAAGATGGAATTGCTACTCGCATGTGGTCAACACGACAGGGCGATTAGGACATACGAGGCCTGTAGAAGCATGCTGAAGAAGGATCTCGGCGTCGACGTCGGCCCGCAGACGCGAGCGCTTTGGCAATCCGTGCTGTCTGCCGTCGCCACGGCCTCAAATGTGCAGTCGGCAAATACGGTTCCAGCCAGCCAGCGCCTCGGGCACCCATCGATCAGCGTTGCCGACTTCATCAATCTGACTGGAAAGCAGGGCGACGATTTTTTCGCCAAGGGACTGGTCCAGGACATCACCACGGCCCTCTCCGAGGTCGCCGACTATATCGTGCTTTCCGCATTTCCACCCGTGGAGAAGAACGGCCCTGCCGAAGAAACCAAAATCCCGGGAATGCTCCGGGCGCAATATGTGCTCAGCGGCAGCGTCCAGAGATCCGGCAATGGGTTGAGGGTGAACATCCAGCTTGTCGATGCCGCCGGCGGCCATAACGTCTGGGCCCAGAAGTTCGACGGCCACTCCGAGAACGCGCTCGAATTCCAGGACAGGATCGCACAGTCTGTTGTTCTGGCCGTGATCCTCGACCTTCAACTGACCAACTGGAAAGTCCGCGACAAGAGCCCGCCTGGCCCCCCGGAAGTGCGCAGGTTGGTGAACGAAGCTCTCATGAAATATTTTGAAATGACCCGGGATTCGCTGTTGGTCGGGATAGAGCTTGCCGAGAAGGCTGTCGCGATAGGTCCCGACAACGCTCGTGCTAAGCGAACGCTCTCGATCGTAATTTCCATGGGCGTGGCGTTTGGCTCGCTGCCCCGGGAGCCGGGGCAGATCGAGCGTGCGGTCGAGCTTGCGGAAGCAGCGGTACGGGCAGTGCCTGACGACGAAATTGCCCGCTGCATCCTGTCATTCGCTCTCGAAAGTTCCGGTCGCATCGACGAGGCGATCGCCGAGTGCCAACATGCGATCAGCCTCAACCCGAGCTATCCGACAGGCCATGGCGACATTTCGATGCTCTTTGCGTTGCGCGGACAGGTCAGCGAAGCAGCGCGTGAGGCCAACGAGGCAATCCGGCTCGGAACGCATGACGTCATCGACTTCTGGCGTCACCATGGCCTGGTTGTCGCACTGTTCGCCGGCGGAGACGATCGGCGCGCCCTCGAAGTCGCGCGCAGGGTGGTCAGGACAAAGCCTGGATTCGTTCGCGGCGCCCTGTACTGGGCTGCTGCCGCGTCGGCAACCGGAAACAACGAAGAGGCCTCGCGGGCCATCCATCATTGCCTGTCACAACTTCCGCATCTCAACCTGGGTAATGTCTGCCCCGGCTTTGTGCCGCGCTATGTGAAGGATCATCATCACGCGAGATTCCTTGAAATGCTGTCGAGGGCTGGCCTTCCTGCTTCCTAGTGGAACCTGGCTACGCGACCGGGATCCGGAGAAACCAGATCAAGCCTGCCGCTTGGCAAGCCTGCCACAAGCTTGTTGAGGCATGGTCTGGCTAAGGAAAACCGACAAAAGGCGGACTTTCTTGGCGATTTCTCCACCCAGCGACATCGTTATGGATGTGGCTCGAGCCGTCGACCCGACGGACATCGAGGCCGCCCGTGCCGCGCTGACGAAGCGGGCCGGTAGTGCTGCGGGCGCGTTTTCGGTCGACAGCGCCGCTTCGGTCGATGCCGGCTCGATCCTGTCGCGCGCCACTGCCGACAAGGCAGCCGCCGCAACCGATCCCGCCAAGAAATTCAAGAAGTTCGAGGCGATGGTGCTGCAGACCTTCATCCAGAACATGCTGCCCAAGGACACCGAAGGCGTCTACGGCAAGGGCCTGGCCGGCGACATGTGGAAATCGCAGCTTGCCGAGCGCGTGGCCGACGTGATGGCCGAACGCGGCGGCATCGGCATCGCCAAGTCGATGCTCGCCGACCACTATGTCGAGGGCAAGCGCATCGTGCCGGTGGGTCCGGTTTCGGGCGGGCCGGAAAAGACCGAGATCGATCAACAGAACAGCCTGTCGACCTCGCTGGTCCACGAATTGCAGCGCAGGGCGGCGCGATCGATCACCGGTGACGAGACCACCGTCAAGACAGACGTCAAGATCTAGAGCATGCCCCGGAACCGGAAACCGGTTCTGGGGAGGATCATGCTTACCAAGCGATAGTGCGTATCCGAGTTCAATCTAACCAGACCGGGATTTCTCATGGCCGACTTTTCGGAATTCACCGCCAACCTGCCAGCACGCACGACCGCGTCGGAAGCGCCGATCCCGTTCGCGCGGCCTGGCAACCTCGCCGCCATCATCGGCCGTATCGAGGAAGTGGTCGAGGAAGAGACGGCCGGCATCCGCAACGCCACCAACTACGATCTCAAGGCATCGAACGCCCGCAAGAGCCGCTATCTCTACGAGCTGACCCGCGCCATGAAGGGCGGCAGCGAAGCCGAATTCCTCGAACAGCACCGCGACGGCCTGATCCGGCTGCGCCAGAAGCTGGCGAAAAACGAGGCGGCGATCCTGGCGCATCTCAGCGCTGTCAATGAAGTCGCCAGCCTGCTGCGGCACGCCATCCAACGCGCGGAAACCGACGGCACCTATTCGGCCGGCGAATTCGGCTGGGCAAAGGCATGATGCCGAGCACAAAGGACACATCAGCGATGCTGCTCAGGCAACAGGGCAGCGTCATGGCGCCATCGCAAGGGAATGACAGGACCCGATGATCAAGGTCATCGCCATCGCCGTCTGGATCTGCGCCGCCACGCTGGGCGCCGTGTTCTATTCGTTCCAGGCGGCCGGCGAGCGTGGCGTCGGCGAAACGCCGAAGCCGATGCTGGGTGGCCTCGACTACGTCAAGACCGACATCATTTCGGTGCCGCTGATCCGCGATTCGCAGATCGGCGGCTATTTCCTGACCAAGCTCGTCTACACGGTCGAACCCGAGCAGATAAAGAAGCTGTCCATTCCGGCGGAAGCGCTGATCACCGACCAGGTCTATTCCTACCTCTATTCCAATCCGCAGATCGACTTCACCAAGGAGGCGACGATTGATCTCGATGCCTTCCGCGCCGCGATCCGCGATACCGTCAACACGCGTGTCGGCACCCCTTTGGTGCATGAGGTTCTGATCGATCAGGTCAATTTCCTGTCGAAGGACGAAATCCGCGACAACTGGCTGCGCCGCAAGAAAAGCGAGACCGCGGCGGAAATGACCAAGGCGTTCAAGGAACACTGAGTTGCCCTGCTCATAGGCCCCGATCACATCGGGGCCTCACCTGCCGCGAGGGCAGGAACCAGCCACCGGAATCCGCGTTGACGTAAACGTCAACCCAAAGCTATATGCGGCAGCGACCATGATCGCGAAACCGCGGCATGGGCTTCGGCTGGATCGAAGCGCCGTTGCGAGACAGATGCAACCAGACAAGGAGAACAGCGTGAGCGTTCAGGAGATTGCCGAGAAGATCAAGTCGCGTGTGGCAAGCAGCGGGTTCGATCGTTCCGTGAAATTCGACACCGGCGGCGACGGCGTCATCGTCATCGACGGTGCGAGCGTTTCGACCACCGACGCGCCCGCCGATTGCACCATCAAGCTCTCGCTCGACGACCTGGATTCGCTGATCGCCGGCGACCTGAACCCGACCATGGCCTTCATGACCGGCAAGATAAAGGTCGAAGGCGACATGACCGTCGCCATGGCCCTCAGCCAGTTGATTGGCTGACCACTTCCAGACAAACAAAACGCCGCCCGACGGGCGGCGTATTGTTTTGAATGAAGACGCGCCACTTCAGGCGGCTTGAGGCATCAGGCCGCCGAATTCAGTTCCTGCGCCTTCAGCTTGCGCCCTGCCGCCTTCAGCGTGCCTTCGACGCCGTCCAGCGTGCCTTCTACCAGTTCCAGCGCCAGCAGGCGGTGCCGCTCATAGGGCCCCGGCATGGCGAGCGAACCGGTCCTGGCGGCGGAGAAGCCGAAGCGTCCGTAATAAGGCGCATCGCCGACTAGCAGGATCGCGGCGTGGCCAAGCCGCGCCGCTTCGGCGACGGCATGGCGCATCAGCGCCGAGCCGATGCCGGCACTCTTGAGCGACGGGTCGACGGCGAGCGGGCCAAGCAGCAGCGCTGCCGGGCCGCCCTCGCCCAACCGCACATCCCACAGCCGCACGGTGCCGGCGACGGCGCCCGACGCATCGCGCATGACGAAGGCCAGGCCTTCCGAAGGCCGGCGACCACGCCGCAGCTTTTCCGACGATTTTGTCTTGCGCTTCGGCCCCATGGCCCGATCGAGCAGCGCTTCGCGCGATGCAACGTCGGTCGCGGTTTCGGCAACAATGGCGATGGCACTCTCCCCCCTCGAGGGGGAGATGTCGCCAAAGGCGACAGAGGGGGTCACCGCGCGTGAGGCGCCGGCCCCAGACAGCGCAAGGGAAGTCGCGGCAGCGGAGGCGACCGCCTCTGGCCGCTTCGCGGCTATCTCCCCCTCGAGGGGGGAGAGCGGCCAGTGTGCGGCGCCATCAACGATGAAATTTGCAATGTCCATTTCCGCAATCCCTAGCGAGCGGAGATCTGTTCCACAGGCGAGCCCGGATGGACGACAGGCGCCCACCTGGGATGATCTGACCGGTTCTCTCGAACCGTCAGATCACGTAGGATCGGAGAGGCTCGAAGCCGTTGAAGGCGACCGCCGAGTAGGTGGTCGTGTAGGCGCCGGTGCCTTCGATCAGCACCTCGTCGCCGATCGTCAGCGACAAAGGCAGCGGATACGGCGTCTTCTCGTACATCACGTCGGCCGAATCGCAGGTCGGGCCGGCGAGCACGCAGGGCGCGGTCTCCGTGCCGTCATGCGGGGTGACTATCGGGTAGCGGATCGCCTCGTCCATCGTCTCGGCCAGGCCGCCGAACTTGCCGATGTCGAGGAACACCCAGCGCACATTGTCGTTGGCGGCCTTCTTCGAGATCAGCACGACTTCCGACTTGATGACGCCGGCATTGCCGACCATGCCACGGCCCGGCTCGATGATGGTTTCCGGGATGGCATTGCCGAAATGCTTGCGCAACGCCGAGAAGATCGCCTGGCCATAGGCTTGGGCGGCCGGCACGTCACGCAGGTAGCGCGTCGGGAAACCGCCGCCCATATTGACCATCTTCAAGACGATGCCTTCCTCGGCGAGCGTCGCGAACACCACCTTGGCGTCGGCCAGCGCACGGTCCCAGGCGGTCAGGTCGGTCTGCTGCGAGCCGACATGGAACGACACGCCATAGGCGTCGAGGCCGAGCCCCTTGGCGTGGCGCAGCACGTCGACGGCCATCGCCGGCACGCAGCCGAACTTGCGCGACAGCGGCCACTCGGCGCCCTCGCCATCAGTCAGCACGCGGCAGAACACGCGCGCGCCGGGAGCGACGCGGGCGATCTTCTCGACCTCTTCGACGCAATCGACAGCGAACAGGCGGATGCCGAGCTGATAGGCGCGTGCGATGTCACGCTCCTTCTTGATGGTGTTGCCGAAGGAGATGCGGTCCGCCGGCGCACCGGCGTCCATCGCCATCTCGACTTCGGCAACGGAAGCGGTGTCGAAGGACGAGCCCATCGCAGCAAGCAGGCGCAGGATTTCCGGCGCCGGGTTCGCTTTCACCGCATAGTAGATTTTCGAATCGGGCAGCGCCTTCTCGAAGGCGCGGAAATTGTCGCGCACGACATCGAGGTCGACGACGAGGCAGGGGCCGGACGGGCGTCGGGTGGCGAGGAAGTCAAGGATGCGCTGGGTAGCCATCGGGTCTCTCCATCAGCGCCTTTCGGCGCGCAATAAGGCTGCGGACGCGGGCTGTCAGCCTCGCGAACACGCGGTGGACAAAGGCGGGACGGAAATCCATGGAACCAGCCGGTGGAGACCCCGGAACCATGAAGCGCCGTCTCGCGGCGGTGAACCTTGGCCTTGCCCGGCCTCGGTTCGCTTTGTCTGCCTTGGCTTGGATGGGAGACCCGTCCGCACTGCCGGCAATGAAGGTGTGCCTCTTCAGTAACCCCGGTCTTTGGACAACCGGCAGAGAACCAGAAAGGCCCGCACCGTCGTTGCTTCAAGGTGTCCTCGGTCTGGCGGTTGGCCGCTAAACCGACTGGAGGGGTTGGCTCCAGTTACCTTACCGATTTCCCTCACCATTCGAGGATCGGCGGACACCCACAGGCACGTGCGACTTTGGGCAAGCGCGATATATGGCTGGTTGCCATCACAATCAATAAAAATCGTATCCCAGGTTGTAAAATTTCTGGCATCGAACGATGTTGCGGCAACCGTATCCGGATATCGAACGATGACAGGCACGCACGGCCCTCTCAACGCCTTTCTCGATCTTCGCCAGATGCCGGTCGCACATGCCGAGCTGGGCCCGCTGGCCGGCCTGCGGCTGGCAGTCAAGGACATCTACGACGTCGCCGGCTACCGCACCGGCTGCGGCAACTTGCAGAAATTCACTGACAGCCACGCCGCCTCGCGCACGGCACCGGCCGTGCAGATGATTCTCGATGCCGGTGCACGCTTCGTCGGCAAGACCCAGACCGACGAGCTTGCCTTCGCGCTGTTCGGCCAGAATGCGCATTTTTCGTTTCCGGTGAACCCGGCAGCGCCCGACCGCGTCACCGGCGGCTCGTCATCAGGGTCGGCGGCGGCGGTGGCGGGCAGGCTGGCCGAGATCGCCACCGGCTCCGACACCGGCGGCTCGATCCGCGCGCCAGCGAGCTTTTGCGGCCTGATCGGGCTGCGCACCACACATGGGCGCATTTCGCTCGATGGCACGATGAAGCTGGCGCCGAGCTTCGACACGTTCGGCTGGTTCGCCGACGACATCGAGACCTATGAGACCGTCGGCAAGCTGCTGCTCGGCCGCGACCCGCACCAGCATACACTGGACCGGCCGTTGGCGCTGGAATGGCTGGACGGGATGGTCGCCCGCCCGGCGCTGGCCGAATATGCCGGAATGAAGGCGCTGGCGAGTGCGGTCTTCAGCACGCCGGCGACGCCGGCAGTGCGCTTCACCTCGTCTCCCGATGAACTCTACTGGTGCTTTCGCCGGCTGCAGGCCAGGGAGGCCTGGGCGGTGCATGGCGAATGGATCACCAGTGGCGAGCGCCACCTCGGTCCCGGCGTTGAAGAACGCTTCGGCTTTGGCCGTGCCGTCGACGACAAGACAGCGGAGGCCGAGAAGGCGCGCCGGCTGACGTTTCGCGGCGAACTGAGTGCCATGCTCGGCAAGGACGGGTTCCTTGTCCTGCCTACGGTTCCGGGCCCGGCGCCATACGTGGACAGTACGACGGAGCAGTTCCAGGCCTATCGCGAACGGGCGCTCCAGCTTCTGTGCCTGGCCGGCCTGTCCGGCTTTCCACAGATCACCTTGCCCATCGGCTCGGTCGCCGGCGCCCCGTTCGGCCTGTCGCTGCTTGGCCCTTCCGGCAGCGACATTGCCCTGATACGGCTCGGCCGGAAACTTCTCGACGCCGCACGAAAGGCCTGACCATGGACACACTGACCCGCATGCGTGCCTTCATCGACGTGGTCGAGGCCGAGGGCTTTTCGGCGGCGGCACGCAAGATCGGCCGCTCCAAGGCATTGCTGTCGAAATATGTGCGCGAACTGGAGGACGAGCTCGGTGCGCTGCTGCTCAACCGCACCACGCGCCAGTTCTCGATGACCGAGGCCGGCCACACCTATTACCGGCGCGCCTCGGAGATCGTGCGCGAGGTCGACAGCCTGGCCGACGCCGTGCGCGAATCCTCCGGCGACGTGCGCGGCCGGATCAAGCTGTCGGCGCCGCGCACCTTCGCCGATGCACCGATCGGCCAGTCGCTGATCGATTTCGCCAAGCAGCATCCCGACATCGTGCTCGACATCCAGCTCGACGACCGCTTCGTCGATCTGGTCGAGGAAGGCTTCGACCTCGCGGTGCGCATCTCGCGGCTGGAGAACTCGTCGCTGATCGCCAGGCGGCTGGCGCCGTTTTCGATAAAGCTATGCGGCTCCCCGGAACTGATAGCCAAGCATGGCATGCCGACACGGCCGCAGGATCTCAGCCGCATGCCCTGCATCGTCGACACCAATGGCCGCGGCCTGAACAACTGGCCGTTCAAGGGCGATAATGGTGATCCGGTGAGCGTTTCGGTGTCGGGTCCAGTCGAGGTCAACAGTCCGATGACGGCGCGAGCCGCGGCCGTGGCCGGATTGGGGTTCACCGTCTTGCCGGATTTCATTGCCGCGCCCGACCTCGCCAGCGGCCAGCTGGTGGCGGTGATGGATGACCGCATCCTATCGGGCGGCGGCATCTTCGCCGTCTACCCGCACCGCCGCTATCTGCCGGCCAAGGTACGCGTTTTCGTCGACTTCCTGGTGCAGTGGTTCAGGACGCGTGAGGTTGCCTGACCCACTTCGGCCGCGTCCGGTCCCAATTTCGCCCCCTTTCTGATAACTCTCGACATCTCTCCGAGGCCAATGGAATCGCGACCGAGAATGCACCTGAAACGGCACGCTATCATGCTGGCTTCGGCCTTGGCGGCGACATTCGCCGCCACCGGACCGGCTGAGGTGCACCCGCACGTCTTCGCCGAAGCCCGCCTCGATGTGATCCTCTCCCCGGATCACCAAAGTGTGAAAGCCCTGCGTCACCTCTGGCGCTTCGACGATCTGTTTTCCTCGACGGTGATGATGGAGTTCGACAAGAACTCCGACCTGAAGCTCGACGACAAGGAGTTGAAGGAGGTCGCCGACACCGTCCATGCCTCGCTGGCCGAGTTCAATTACTTCCAGCTCGTCACAGTCGACGGCAAGGACGTGGCGATGACGCCACCGCCGCATCTGATGGCCAATTTCGACAACGACCAGCTGATCATCCTGTTCGAATCCGAGCCGAAGGTGCCGATCAAGCTCAACGGCAAGATCGATATCGGCGTCTACGATCCGACCTTCTACACGGCGATCGACTTCACCGAAGATTCCAACATCACGGTTGAAGGCCTGCCGTCGAATTGCACCAGCAAGGTGATCCGTCCGGACCCGGACGAGGCAATCAAGGAAAACCAGAAGACACTCACCGATGCCTTCTTCAACGATCCGACCGGCACCGACATGAGCAAGATCTTCGCCACCAAGCTCGAACTGACCTGTCAGCCAGAAGGATGAAGCCGGTGACGAAACCGTCCCTGCGTTTGGCATTCGGCCTGTTGGCCCTCACTGTCGCCATGATGCATTTTGCCAACGCCGCCCATGCCCAGAGTTCGCTCGGCATCGGCGTCAATGACGGCATGGCGCCCACCACCGGCCCCTTCGCCCACCTCCTGATGTGGATCAATCTGCGGCAGCAGGAATTCTATCGCGCGCTGGCAACGGCAATGAAGGCGATGCGCCAGGACGGCAGCAAGATTTGGATACTCGTCGGCCTGTCCTTCGCCTACGGCATCTTCCACGCCGCCGGCCCGGGCCACGGCAAGGCGGTGATCTCGTCCTACATGGTCGCCAACGAAGTGGCGCTGCGGCGCGGCATTCTGTTGTCCTTCGTCTCGGCGCTGCTGCAGGGCCTCACGGCGGTCGCGGTGATGGGGGTCGCCTATTTCGTCCTGCGCGGCACCTCCGTGTCGATGACAGACGCGGCCTGGTTCATGGAGATCATGAGCTTTGTCTTCGTCACGCTGTTTGGCGCCTGGTTGCTGTGGCGCAAGCTCGGCCCTGCCGTCCTGCGCCTGTTTGGCAAAGGCCCACCCTACAGCCTGTCGGCAGCGCACGCCGGACATTCTCATGGTGGCCATTCGCATGCCGGTCATTCGCATGCCGCTCACAGCCATTCGGCGCATGCCCATTCGCATGCGCTGCAGGTGCATGACGATCACGACCATGCGCCTAGCCATTCGCACGATCATCACGACCATGGTGCGCACGGCCATGATCACGGCGCACACGATCATGCGCACCACGATCACGCGGCAGGCGAGGTCTGCGACACCTGCGGCCATTCGCATGCACCCGATCCGGCGTTGCTGTCGGGCGATCGCTTCGATTGGCGCACGGCATGGTCGGCGGTGGCGGCGGTTGGCATCCGTCCCTGCTCCGGCGCGCTGATCGTGCTCAGCTTTGCCCTGCTCAACGGACTCTGGCTCGGCGGCCTGCTGTCGGTGCTGGCGATGTCGCTGGGCACCGCGATCACCGTCTCGGCTCTGGCCACACTCGCGGTGACCGCCAAGAACTGGGCGGTCTATTTCGCCGGCGACGGCCGCATGGGCAACCGCATCCACTCGATCGTCGAGATCGGCGGCGCCGCCTTCGTGTTCCTGTTCGGACTGTTGCTTTTGTCGGCGAGCCTGGCATCAGGCGGGTGATTTTCCCCACCGTAGTGCTGCAGGTTTAACTCGCGATCTTGCCGCCGAGTTCATCCTCGATGTGAGCGCGGATGATCTCATCGAAACTCTTTTCGGCGACAAAGCCGAGTTCCCTCGACCGCCGCGCCTCGAACCGGGTCGGCCAGCCCTTGACGATCGCCCAGATCGTCTCGTCCGGCTCCTCGCGGATCAGGCTTGCCACCTTCGGCCCGGCGATGCGTTCCAGCGCCTCGATCTGCTCGCCAACGGTGACGGCTACGCCGGGCATCGTCAGATTGCGGCGCGGCCCGACAGCGGCGCCATCGATCTCCGCCGCATGGATCAGGAAATTGACCGCCGAACGCGGGCTGGCGTGGGTGTGCACGACGGAGCGCGGCACCGGCAGGATCGCCTCGTGGCCGCTCAAGGGCTCGCGGATGATGCCGGAGAAGAAGCCCGACGCAGCTTTGTTCGGCTTGCCTGGCCGCACGCAGATGGTCGGCAGCCTGATGCCGATGCCGTCGAAGAAACCGCGCCTGGTATAGTCGGCCAGCAGCGCTTCGCTCATCTGCTTCTGGGTGCCGTAGGAGGTCAGCGGCGTCGGATGGAATTCGTCCGGTATGACATCCGGGAACGGCGCGCCGAATACCGCGATCGACGAGGTGAAGACGACGCGCGGTGCAAAGCCCGCCAGGCGAATGGCATCGAACAGCGCGCGCGTGCCGTCGAGATTGACGCGGTAGCCGAGTTCGAAATTCGCCTCCGCCTCACCCGACACGATGCCGGCGAGATGGAAGACGATATCGGGGCGCGATGCGACCAGGCGTTCAGTGGCACCCGCCTCGGCAAGATCGCCGGTGTGGAGGGTGATGCTGACCCCGTTCATGCTAGGTGCCTGCGGCGGCACGATATCGTGCAGGTCGAGCGCGATGATCTTGCCGCCGCGCAACGTGCCGTCCTTGGCCAGCCGGGCGATGAGCTTGCGGCCGACCATACCCGCGGCGCCGGTGATCAGAATGCGCATGTCGAAAATCCCTTGCCTATTTACCCTGGTTTTTGCGCTGGTTGCGGGCCCGCAGCCAGAACACCGAGAAGAACGCCAGCACGAAGACGATGCCAAAGGCGCCGGCCAGCACGGTCGAAAGGCTGCCAAGAGCCAACATTACGGTCGGCAGATAGTAGGCGCCGATGCCGAACAGAAGCATGATCCACACCGCTGCGATGGCCGCATTTCTGGTGTCGCGATCCATCACGCCGCGTCCGGGCAGTGGGCGTTCATCAAGCTGGTTTTCAAGGTTTGGAACTCCTGAGGCAGGACCAATCGATCGGTCCTAGTGATGGTGGTCGTGATGCGCGGCCGCTTCATGCCGGTGGTCGTGGCCGTGGCTATCGTCGGCGCACTGTCCGAATTCCGGTTCCACGGTGGCATGGCTGATGCCGTGCTCGCTGGCAAGCCGCTTCTTGACGGCGCTGACCGCCTGATAGGCATCGACGCCCTCATCGAGGCAGGCATGCAGCGTCGCCATGTTGCTGGTCCCGTCGAGCGACCAGACATGCATGTGATGCACTTCGCGCACGCCCTGGATCGTCGCCTCGATATCCCTGGCGATGAGATCGCGATCGAGGCTTGGCGGCACGCCCTCGAGCAGGACATGGGCGGCTTCACGCATCAGCGACCATGCCGTGTAGAGGATCAGCAGCGCAACCAGGACCGACAGGATCGGGTCGATCGGCGTCCAGCCTGTCGCCAGGATGACCAGCGCGGCAGCGATGGCCGCGGCCGAGCCGAGCAGGTCGCCCAGCACATGCAGGATGGCGCCGCGCATGTTCAGGTTCTCGCGATCGCCGCCATGCAGCACGAAGAACGAACCGATATTGACCAGCAGGCCGAGGATCGCCACCACCAGCATCGGCCCGCCAAGCACCGGTGCCGGCGCCTGCAGGCGCCCCCAGGCCTCGTAGACGATCCACAGCGCGATGACGAAGATGGCAACGCCGTTTGTATAGGCCACCAGCGTCTTGATCCGGCCGAAGCCGTAGGTGAGGCGAACGGTCGCCGGACGCCCCGCAAGATGAAACGCATACCAGGCAAGGCCGAGCGCGATCGCATCGGCGAGCATGTGGCCGGCATCGGCCAGCAGCGCCAGCGACCCGGTGAGGATGCCGCCAAGCGCTTCGGCGACCATGAAGCCGCCGGTCAGGCAGGCCGCGATAAGCACGCGTTTCTTGTCGGTCGAACCATGTACATGACCGGGCCCATGATCGTGCCCAATGTGATCATGCCCGCTATGATCGTGGGTGTGGGCCAATGGCAACTCCGTTACGCGCCTGATCTCACGCCCCAAACTGCGCGCGAAAATCCTCGAGCCGTCGCTTCTGCTGGCCGTCGCCATCGAAATTGGCCGGATCGAGCCACGCCTCATAGGCCTTGCGCAAGGCCGGCCACTCCTTGTCGATGATCGAATACCATGCCGTGTCGCGGTTTTCACCCTTGACGATGAGATGCTGGCGGAAAATGCCTTCGAACTTGAAGCCGAACCGTTCTGCCGCCCGCTTCGATGGCTCGTTGCGGTTGTTGCATTTCCATTCGTAGCGGCGATAGCCAAGCTCGTCGAAGATGTATTTCATGAACAGGAACTGCGCTTCGGTCGCTCCCGGCTTGCGCGAGATGAGTGGCCCCCAATAGATGTTGCCTATCTCGATGACGCCGTAGGCCGGATCGATGCGCATCAGCGTCTGGCGTCCGGCGACCTTGCCGCTGGCCTTGTCGATGACGGTGAAGAACAGCGGATCCTCGCTGGCCTCGACCTTGTCCAGCCATGGCTGGAAGGCGGCACGGGTCTCCGGCGGATAGTCGGGCAGCCAGGCGAAGCGGCCGTCGACATCGGATACGGAGGACGCTTCATAGAGACCGTCGCCGTGTTTTGCGGCACTCAGCGGCTCAAGCTGGACGTACCGGCCGTCGATGACCTTGCGCTCGGGCCGCGGGCGCGGTTGCCAGTCTTTGAGATTTTCCGACACCAAGAACTCCAATCCGTTTGACTTTTGCGGCCCGAGGCTCACAAAAACGCGACCCAACAGCAAGAACCACACGGACGGGAAAAATGCTCCACACGATTTCGGCCTTCGACCGTCTCGGCGAAGAAAACGCCTTTGCCGTGCTCGCGAGGGCCACAGCGCTTGCCCAACAGGGCCGCGACATCGTCAATCTCGGCATCGGCCAGCCCGACTTCAAGACGCCGCAGCACATCGTCGAGGCGGCGATCAAGGCGCTGCGCGACGGCCACCACGGCTACACGCCGGCCAATGGCCTGTTGGCGACGCGCGAGGCGGTGGTGCGGCGCACGCTGACCACTACTGGCGTCGAGGTGTCGCCCGAGACGGTGATGATCCTGCCCGGCGGCAAGCCCACCATGTTCGCCGCGATCCTGATGTTCGGCGAACCTGGCGCCGAGATCCTCTATCCCGATCCCGGCTTTCCGATCTATCGCTCTATGATCGAGTTCACCGGTGCAGCACCTATTCCAGTGCCGATGCGCGAGGAAAACGGCTTTGCCTTCTCCGCCGAGGAGACGCTGGCGCTGATCACCTCGAAAACCAGGCTGTTGATCCTCAACTCGCCGGCCAACCCGACCGGCGGCGTCACCCCGCGCGCCGAGATCGAGAAACTGGTCAAGGGGCTGGAGGCGCATCCGCACGTCGCCATCCTCTCCGACGAGATCTACGACGTCATGACCTATGATGGCGAGACGCATTGCTCCCTGCTTGGCTTTCCCGAGATCCGCGACCGGCTGATCGTGCTCAATGGCTGGTCGAAGACCTGGGCGATGACCGGCTGGCGCATGGGCTGGTCGATCTGGCCGAATGGCGACAAGGGCGCCCATCTCTACGACAAGGTGCGCAAGCTGGCGGTCAATTGCTGGTCCTGCGTCAACGCGCCGAGCCAGTTTGCCTGCATCGCGGCCATCGACGGCCCGCAGGACGACGTCGACAAGATGATGCGTGCCTTCGACCGCCGCCGGAAGATCGTTGTCGAGGGATTGAACGCCCTGCCCAACATTTCCTGCATCACGCCCAAGGGCGCGTTCTATGCCTTCCCAAACGTCTCGAAGACCGGCTGGAAAGCAAAGAAGCTCGCCTCGGCGCTGCTCGACGAGGCCGGCGTGGCACTGATCGGCGGCCCCGATTTCGGCATTCTCGGCGAAGGCTATATCAGGCTCTCCTACGCCAATTCCGAGGAGAACATTTTGCGCGCGCTGGAGCGGATCGGAGCGTTCCTGGCGAAATGAGCCATCCGAAACGTCCTTGGCCGTTCACGACAAGACAGAGGTGACATCAGATGTTCTACGCAATCCTTGCCTATCACGTGGAAGACGCGATCAAGGCACTGACGCCGCAGGAAGATGCCGCTCTGATGGCCGAACTGCTCAAGATACATGATGGGCTCTACGCCGACGGCAGCCTCGGACCTTCGGCGCGGCTTGGGGCGACACAATCCGCCTTCACCTTGCGCGGGCCAGGCGAGGGAACCGTCATTGACGGGCCATTCGCCGAGACCAAGGAACAGCTTCTCGGTCTCTATGTCGTCGACTGCGCGACGCGCGACGATGTGATCGCCATCGCGCGCGACTTTCGCCGCGTCAATCCAACCGCCGTCTACGAGATCCGTCCCGTCGCGCTCTACCTGCCCGGCGGGCCGTTGGCCGGGAACTAACTAACCACGTCCCACAAACGGCATCTTGGTCGCCATCACCGTCATGAACAGCACGTTGGCGTCGGGCGGCAGGCTGGCCATGTGGACGACGGCGTCGGCAACGCGCTGAACGTCCATCACAGGCTCGGCGGCGATCAAGCCATTGGCCTGCGGCACGCCGACCGTCATCGGCTGCGCCATGTCGGTCAGTGCATTGCCTATGTCGATCTGGCCGCAGGCAATGTCATAGGGCCTTCCGTCCAGCGCCAGCGTCTTGGTCAGCCCCGTGATGGCATGCTTGGTCGCGGTATAAGGCACCGAGCCTGGCCGCGGCGCGTAGGCCGACACCGAGCCATTGTTGATGATGCGGCCGCCCATCGGCCGCTGCTTGCGCATGGCGCCAAAGGCGGCGCGGGCGCACAGGAACGAACCGGTGAGATTGACGCCGACGATATCGTTCCACACCTCGATCGGGATCTCGTCGATCAGCGTCGATTTGTAGCCCATGCCGGCATTGTTGAAGAGCAGGTCGACGCGGCCGAAGGCCCCCGCCACCGTCTCGAACAGATCATCGACCTCACTGGGCCTGCTGATATCGCAGGCAACCGCCAATGCCTTGGCATCGGTGCGGCCAACTTCGGCGACCGCGGCATCCAGCACCGACTTGCGGCGCCCGCAGAACACCGTGTTCCAGCCGGCCTTGAGCAGCGCCGTGGCGACGCTCTTGCCGATGCCGGTGCCGGCGCCGGTGACGATGGCGGTTCTTTTTACGATCATGGCTGTTGTCCTCCGGCAATGACGCGCGCTCGCACTATTTTCCGGGTTTGCGCAAGAAGCAAAGGCATCGCAAATGACGGCGGCGATGGCAAGCCGAAGCACAAAGCATGATCCGAAATTGGGATCCGATTTTGCTGGAGATCATGCTCAGGCGAGCAGATCGTGCCGACAAAAAGGGCGGTCATTGGCGACCGCCCTGATCTGAACCGGGCTTGGGAGGAGGAAAGCCGATCCGACTGGTTAGAATGATGCGCTTGCTGGGTTAACGAAAGGTTAACGCAAAACAGGCCGCCTGTGCCGTTTTGGCCTACCAGCGCGGATTGGGTGAAGTTCCGGCCTTGGCCGGCACCTTGGCTGCCGAAACCGTCGCCTCGACATGATCGACCAGCGCATCCGGCAGGCCAAGCCGGCCGGCCAGCAGGTCGAGGTAGCCGCGCTCGGCGCGTGTGTCGGGATCGATGGTCAGGCGCGATGCGGTGTAGAGTTCGAGCTTCTGCTCATCGGTCTTTGCGCCGGCCACCAGCGCATCGAGGTCGAGCGGGCTCGCCAGCTCCGCCATCAGGAATTTTTCGGCATCGGAGCCAATTCCCGAAAGGCTCAACTTGCCGGCGATCTTCTGGCGCTCGTCATCGTCGATACGGCCGTCGGCCTTTGCTGCCGAGATCATTGCCCGCACCAGGGTCAGGGTGAATTCATCCTCGCCTTGCGGTGCCTGCGACGGGTGGAACGCGGTGTCCTTGGGCGGCGGCAGCAGTTCCGGCTCGGTGGCCGGCGCCTCGGCCGGTGCATTGCCGGCCTTGTAGTTCTGGTAGGCCTTGTAGGCGAGGCCGCCGATCGCGGCCAATCCACCGAGCTTCACTGCGGTGCCCGTCACCTGGCGGCCAGCACCGGTTCCGAGCAGCACTGCAGCGAGCGCGCCGGCAGCCAGCGGATTGTCCTTGGCCATCTGCACAGCCTGACCCGCCTTGTCGCGAACGGTGCCGCTGGTGCCGGGGATTTGCGAACCGAGCAGATCGTCGAGAAGCTTCTTGGGATCGAACATTCAATGCCTCCAGGATTTGCCCGGCCGAACGGGCAGGTTTCGAACGTCGAAGACGTAGGTCCCGAACCCTTGCATTACAATGACAAACCGTCGCTTTGCCGGAGCTGTCGATAACAGCGCCAACCTAAGATCCGATGTGCGGATCCCTGCCCCGCGCCCGCGCAAGCTCGACCTGCCGCTGACGCTCGGCATAACGCTGGCGGTCCTCGTTTGAACGCGCATCGAAGCAATGCGGGCACGAAACACCGGCGGCAAATCTGGGCGATGTCAGGTCGCTCGGCGTCAGCGGATGGCGGCAGGCGCGGCAGAGTTCCGCCTCGCCCTCGGCGAGGCCGTGCGACACCGAAACCCGTTCGTCGAAGACGAAGCACTCGCCTTGCCACAGGCTCTGTTCGGACGGAACCTCCTCGAGGTATTTGAGGATGCCGCCCTTGAGGTGGAACACGTCCTCGAAGCCGAGCGATTTGACGTAGGCGGTCGCCTTTTCGCAGCGTATGCCGCCAGTGCAGAACATCGCGACCTTGCGGCCTTCCAATTCCGCCCGATGCGCTTCCACCCAGGCCGGGAACTCGCGAAAGCTGGCGGTGGCGGGGTCGACCGCGCCTTTGAAGGTGCCGATCGAGACCTCATAGGCATTGCGGGTGTCGATAACGATCGTATCGGGCTCGGAAATCAGCGCGTTCCAGTCGGCAGGCGCGACATAGGTGCCAGCGCTCGTCGCCGGATCGATATCCGCGACACCCATGGTGACGATCTCGCGCTTCAGCCGCACCTTCATGCGATGGAACGGCATTTCCGCGGCTACGCTGTATTTGACCTTGAGGCCGGCGAGTCCTTCGACGGCTTCGAGATACTCGATCAGTTCGGCAATCGCCGTTTCACTGCCGGCGACGGTGCCGTTGATGCCTTCATGCGCCAGAAGCAGCGTGCCCTTGATGCCGCGCCCACAACAGAACGCAGCGAGCGGCGCGCGCAGTTCCTCGAAGGCGTCGAGCCGGGCAAACTGGTAGAGCGCGGCGACGCGAAAGGGCAGAAGTGATATCATTGCCGAAGCCACTAAACGCTCACGCAAGCCGATTCAAGGCAGAGCCGGAATCCCGGCAAGCGTCGACTGCGCGTGACATCGCGACACGCTTCGTTTCATGGACAGAAAAACACCCGTCTGCTAATCGGTTGAATTGTCCTAAAGCCCGTCGCGCCGAAACGAATTCATGCGATGCGCTTTAGGTCTTTGTTTATGCATGTCGTTTCCCAAACCCGGGTCACTTTTGGGCGACATGCACTAGGATACGGAGAGACAGATGCCCAGCAAGACCGAAAACCTCCTGTCGCTCCTCAACGGCCAGCCGGTCATCCCGGTGCTGAAGATCTCCGATGTCGCCGACGCCGTGCCGCTGGCACGCGCCCTGGCACGCGGCGGCCTGCCGGCAATCGAGATTACGCTGAGGACCGCCGATGCACTGGAAGCGATCCGGCGGGTGGCTGGTGAGGTCGAGGAAGCCGTCGTTGGCGCCGGCACCATTCTCGATATCAGGCAGTTCGAAGAGGCAGCGAGCGCAGGCTCGCGATTCATCGTCAGCCCCGGCATCACCCGCGAGCTTCTGGCGGCAGCCGCCGACAGCGATGTTCCGCTGCTGCCCGGCGCCATCACGCCAGGCGAGATCATGGCGGCGCGGGAAGCCGGCTTGCGTTTCTTGAAATTCTTCCCGGCCGAGCAGTCGGGCGGCATCGCTTCGTTGAAGGCCTTCGCCTCGCCGCTGGCCGATGTGAAATTCTGCCCGACCGGCGGCATCACCGGCAAGAACGCGGCCGATTATCTCAGCCTGCCCAACGTCGTCTGCGTCGGCGGCTCCTGGGTGGCGCCGGACGATTTGGTCAAGGCTGGCAAATGGGACGAGATCGAAGCCCTGGCGCGCGCGGCGAGCAAGCTCGCGAAATAAGGCCTCGCGACATGAAATAACCCGGCCGACTTGCGTCGCAGTGTGGCAGCGCCTCGCCGCGCAACAAAAAGCCGCGCTGGTTGCCCGGCGCGGCTTCGTCGATTGATTGGTCCGTTACTTCGTCTGGAAGCGTGCGACCGACAGGAACTTGACCGCGTTGCCGGTGAAGCGGTTGGCATCGGCCACATCGTTGCCTGGCTGGAAGCCGGCCGTGTAGACCTCGCTCGGCGGCGTGTGCACGATATTGTAGGCGTAGCCCGGCGCCGTCGTGGAACTTGAAACAGCGGCGACATTCTCACCACTGGTCAGCGCCCAGCGGGCGGCCTGAGGTGCTGCGGCAACCACCATCGCCTTGGGGCCTGGCTTCAGGTCACGGGCCGTAGCCCTCGATTCCTTGCGGGTCGTCTTCACGCCGGCGCCGATCGCGGCGGCCGGATCGGAGCCGGCCGGGCGGGCAACGACAGCGTCGCGCGGCGATGCGGCATCAGTGCCCGACGGATCGTTGAACGCCGAACGCGGCTCGGACTCGGACAAGGAAGCAATCTGATATTCGTCGGCCGCGCCGACCTGGGCATTGGCCTCGTCGAGCACGGCCTTGACAGCGTCCGGCCTGGCCATCTCGGGGCGCGCCGTCGGCAGCACCGAGAACGCATCGGTGGCGGTCTTGCCGTGCTCAGCCGTATCGGCCAGCGCCATCAGCACATCCTTGCTGGGCGGCGCAGCCAGAGCGGCCGGCAGCGAAGTTTCGGGGCGCCAAGTCGGCAGCGGTACGTTGTTGACGGCAATTTGGGCCGGATCAGCCGAAGCCGTCGCATCGGCCATGCCGAAAGGAACGGTCGCCGGCGCATGTGCTGTCGCCACGGCCTGCTCGGTGGTGGCTGTCGCATCCGCCATCGCAAAAGGAACGTTCTCAGGCGGCTGGGCGCCGACATCGGCTTTCGGCCGCGGTGCGAAATCAGGCAACGGAATGCTGCGTGCCGGCAATGCCGCGATGATCGTCTCCGGCGTGTCCTGTTCCGGCTCCGGAGCCTGCTCGTCGGCAATCTGCGGAATTTCGGCGCGCTGCGCGTTCTCCGGCGCCACGATGGCGATGCCCGGGAGGTCGCTGGCTTTGGCGGCCGCTGCCGGCTTCAGGTTTCTCGCCTTGGGTGGAGGTGCTGCCGAAACGGTCTCGACATCGGCGCTGTCATCGGCC
>NZ_JAMYSA010000051.1:0-44350 GCF_040321735.1 Mesorhizobium sp. M0293 | reverse complement strand
AGATACTGCCCGACGAGAAAAAAGAAAGCGCCATCGCCTTCCTCAAGGCGGCGGTTGCCTACTACGCCAGCCTCGGCGTCGCGATAGCCCGCGTCATGACCGACAACGGCTCCTGCTACAGATCCAAGGCCTTCGCCAAGGCCTGCCGCGATCTCGGCCTCAAGCATGTCAGGACAAGGCCCTATACGCCCAAGACCAACGGCAAGGCAGAGCGCTTCATCCAGACGGCACTGCGAGAATGGGCCTACGCCATTGCCTATCCGACTTCAGACCACCGCGCCGCCGAACTGCCTGTCTGGCTGCACCGATACAATTGGCATCGACCTCACGGCAGCCTGAAGTCCAAACCACCTATCAGTCGCCTCGCCTTAACCGAGGACAACCTGTTGAGGCTCCACACCTAGGCTAGGTAATCGTTGCAGCATTAAAGACGCTTCCTCAATTGGGGCGGCGCCGGTTGCGGCTTCGAATGCACTTTGAAGCTCATTTAGCGATATAGGACCAACGTTTGCGGCCTTCGATCGTGTGAGCCGAGCAAGTTGAACGAAAATGGCGAAAATGGTGTCAGGGTCGAAAGATACGTGTATCCGTGCATCACGTTCACAAATCACCCGGATAAAGTGATTCCAGAAATCAACCTCGTTCCCTTCACTGCCAAACATCGTATTGAATGTCTCTGTGTCGAGATTGGCGATGGTTTGGCATATTAGAGGTCGCCGAGGCAACCAGCTTGGAATGTCAACTTCAATATCAAGTTGTCCGAAATATTCCAGAAGTTCAGTATCGCTAAATTCGTTTTTCGATCTAGCTACGATAGTTTTCTTTGGGTCCAATCCAAGAGCAGAAAACATCTCGGCGCTATTCGGAAAATAGTGTTCTCTGCCAGTTATGAGAACACCACCTTTAGATTCAGAAATTATATCTTTTACACCCTGCAAGGATTTTGCTCGAATAATCTTTAGCTTTTGTCCATCATTGCTCCAAGCCTGTGATCCTACTTCGTCAAAACCGTCAAGCATAAGTGCGACGGAGCCGCTCTTAAACGCACGGATTGCAGCGCCTTCAAGGTCATCCAGGCCTAGATCTTGAAGATGCCGCCGTAGCAATTCACTGCTTCGACTGAGTCCCCAAGATTGCCGCAAATTGATTGCGACAGGGTACCCCAGCGTTTCGACGGCATTCGTGCTGAGAAGTCGGAACACCTCTCTAATGCAGCGGCTCTTTCCGCTTCCATATTCTCCGAGAAGAATGATTCTCGATCCGTCTTTCAACCATCGAGCGATCTCATGAGAGGTAACGTCGGAAACGCGTCCGTCTATCTTATAGCGAACTGGTACGTAAGCCGTCTCGTCACTTTCACCAGTAAGTGGGTCAACAGAACTTCCAAATGGTGCACTCTGGCGAGCCACGCTGTAACGATCGAAGTCGAAAAATAAACGGGAAAATTCGGCAATTGAAAGAACTTGAATGTGATGAGAAACGCCAGCTTCCTTCATGCTGTTGGTAATCGGTCCATTAACAACGCAGAATGACTTCGCAAGGATGCCACGTGAAAAAGAATCAGCCTTAGCTGTTATAAGCTTAGTAATATCCGTTCGAACCTTGGATAGTGTTCGATCTTCTGTGATTTCTATGTGAATACTGACTTCTGAATCGATAGCAATTGCGCCATCGATGTTTACGCCTCCAATCTTGGTCGGCAAGCAAGGCTTTCCCCAGATGTGCTGGGCAAGACCGCGAACCTTATCCTCAAATTTGTCCCATGACTTATCCATATCGAATCCCCCATCGAGTCAGCATCTACGGACTGCGCATTTGATGCAAGTCACTAAGGTCAGCAACTAGCGAGTGGCTCGATCGATATGTGATCGACTTCAACCCGCCCCATCACCCGCTTTTGCTAGGCAATCTCCGCCAACAGGCACTCCCAAGACCACCTGATTCCGGCCGCCCGCTGGCCAGCAGGTCCCGCGCCATGACCAGTGCCTCGCGGCCACCATTGATGGGCTCGCGCGCACCGCCAGCGCCGATAGCAAGAGATCGGTCGGATTTCGCGTTCGGCCTGTATCCTGCGGTTCAGGCCAATTTTACGGGCAAATCACCGGAATCCATAAGATATTGATAATATTCGGTGGTTATACCAGGGAGCTGTCGTCGATGTGCCAGAGCGGCATTTTGGACAGACTGGGGTGGTGACCGTCATGGATTTGCAGCCGTGAAGCGCGATACGATTCCAGCATCCGTGGTCGGCCAGGGAGCCTATCACGACGAGCGCCTGGATGCGCTGCTCAGCATTACCGGCCGGATGGACGGCTATCTCTACCGCTGCCGCAACGATGCGTCCTACACCATGCTCTATATCAGCGACGGCATACTCACCGTCAGCGGTTATCGGCCGAGCGATTTCATTCACAACGCGGTGCGCGACTATGTCTCGGCCATCCACCCGGATGATCTCGCCGCCGTCTATGCCGCCGTCGACACCGCGCTCGAGGCGCGCTGCAACTGGAACGTCGACTACCGCATCGTGCCGCAGGTCGGCGAACCGCTCTGGGTCCGCGAGATCGGCGGCGGTGTCTGGGATGATACCGGCGAACTCGAATTCCTGGAGGGCTTCGTCGTCGACATCAGCGACCGCAAGGTTGTCGAGGACCTCAATTCGCAGCTGCTGCTGGATCTGAAGACCGCCAACGAGGAACTGTCCGCGCAAAAGCGCGAGATCGAGCTGGCGAAGCTGCAGAGCGACCATTCGGCCAACCACGATCTGTTGACGGACCTGCCCAACCGGCGTGCCTTCCACAACGAACTCAAATCGGTGGTCGCCCGCTGCGGCGCCACCGGCGAGGCGGCCGGACTTCTGTTCATCGACCTCGACCGGTTCAAGGAAGTCAACGACACGCTCGGCCACGAGGCCGGCGATGCGCTGCTGCAGCGCGTCTCGAGCCAGCTTCGCTCGATTCTGCGCAGCGCCGATTTCGTCGCCCGGCTTGGCGGTGACGAGTTCGCCTTCTTGTTCTCGGGCGACTCCGGTCTGGCGCAGCAGAAGGCTGTGCGCGTCGCCGAACGCATCCTGGAAAGGTTGCGGATCAAGGTTCCTACGCCGAATGGCGAGATCCAGGTCGGCTGCACCGTTGGCGTGGCCATGTATCCGGCGGAAGCCGCCGATTCCGAAGCGCTGATCGCACTCGCCGACCGGCTGATGTACATCGGAAAAAAGAGTGGCCGCAACCGGTTGGTCACCGCGAAGGAAATGGCGCCGCAACAGGCATCGTCCGGTCCTCGCCACCCGATTCGCAAGACCGCCTAGCGCTATCAGGGATCTGCACCAAAGCCCATCAAGCAGGCGCGAACACGCGTGCGGCTTCGACGACTTCATCGACCTGATCGTGCCGTAGCAGGTCGATGGGAACGCGGCCGTCAAGCTGCGCCGAGGGGCGCGTCAGCCACAGCCAGGCCAGCCTCGGATTGCTGATCTGGGACAGCACCCCAGGGATGCCCGCGACCGGCCTGCCGTCGACGAACTGCGCCAGCGGGAAGACATGCTTGCGGCCGCCCTTGCGCAAGGCGATGACCTCGCCCCGCCTTTGCCAGCGATGCAGAGTCGAGCGGGCGATGCGCAGGTTTTCTTCCAGATAGGTCGATCCGGCGACGCGGCCCGCCCAATCCTCGATCAGCATCGATTCGAGATCGTCGGATTTGGGGAGCGAAGGGGGCTCGGCATCGGCCAACAGGGTGGTCGTCGGATTTGTCGCGCCAGCGATACCGGCTTCGCTGCGGCGCGCGGCCTCGGCCGCCAGCGCGCGCACGAATTTCGAGGCCAGGCCAGGCAGGTCGGCATGGATGGTGTCGATGGCGCGCTGGTGCTTCGGCGACAGCAAGGTGACGGCGGACGCTATGCTGCCGGCGATCTTGCCGACCGAGACCATGGTGGGATTGTTGATGGCCTCGTCATAGTGGGCAAGCGCGCGTTCGACCTCCTCCGCGACCATCTCCGCGAAGTCGTCCTGCTTGATGTCCTGGATCAGAAATTTGTTCATGCATCTGTCTTCCGGGCCGCGCGCTCCTCCCAGCGGCGGATTGTTGAACTTCTAGAGCAGAAAGGGGAAATCGCGGCGGCAACAGATGCAGCGGCCCGACAGCTTGCTGTCTTGCATTTCTGGACACCCCCAACTGACTGCGAGCGCCCCGAAATGTCAGTCGCAGGGCGCCTCGATTGCGTGTAGGTGCGATGTGTGACAGCCGCGCGACGGTGAGAAGCACGGACGGCCAAGCTGCCGATCTCCCCCCTCGTGGGGGAGATGCCCGGCAGGGCAGAGGGGGGCGCGAAAGATCGCTGCGCAGCGATGTTTGCGCCCGAGCTCCACGTCCTTGTGACGCCGCTTGACGGTCGGCTACAACAATCCCGCCTGCTCGGCCTCGCGGCGCAAGTTCTGCCGCGGCCTGGGGCCGATCTGCTGGATCACCAGTCCGGCCGCCAGTGAGCCAAGGTCGCCGCAGGTCTGCAGGTCGCGGCCTTGCGTGTAGCCATGCAGGAAGCCGGCGGCATAGAGATCGCCGGCGCCTGTCGTGTCGACCAGCTCCTTGATGGCGGTCGCCTTGATGACCACGGTCTCGTCGCCGCGTACGATCACCGAGCCCTTTTCCGAACGCGTCACGGCGGCGATCCTGCAATCCTTGCGGATCTGCGCCAGCGCCTCGTCGAACGACGATGTCTGGTAGAGCGACTTGATCTCGTGGCTGTTGGCAAAGACGATGTCGACCGTGCCCGAACGCATCAGGTCGAGGAACTCGTCGCGGTAGCGGTCGACGCAGAACGAATCCGACAGTGTCATCGACACTTCGCGGCCTGCCGCGTGCGCCAGCTTCGCCGTCTGCCGGATTGCTTCCTTGGCCCTCGGCGGGTCCCACAGATAGCCTTCGAAATAGGTGACCTTGGCGCCAGACGCCTTGTCGGCCTCGACATCCTCAGGGCCAAGCTCGACGCAGGCGCCGAGATAGGTGTTCATCGAGCGTTCGCCGTCGGGGGTGACGAAGATCATCGAGCGCGCCGTCGGCGGCTCGCCCTTGAGCGGCCTGGTGTCGAAGGCGACGCCCTGCGCATGGATGTCGTGGGCGTAGATTTCGCCCAGCGCATCGCTGGAGACCTTGCCGAAGAAGGCGGCGCGGCCGCCGAAGCTGGCGACGCCGGCCGCCGTGTTGCCGGCACTGCCGCCGGACGCTTCGATCGCCGGGCCCATGCGGCTGTAGAGCAATTCGGCGCGCTGCGTGTCGATGAGATTCATCGCGCCCTTGATGATGCCGTTGGTCTCGAGGAACTCCTCGTCGCACTGGGCAATGATGTCGACAATGGCATTGCCGATGCAAAGCACGTCATAATCCGGCATCAAAATCTCCGCCAAAAACCCGAGCCGGCTTCTTGCCACGTCGGCCGGGCGCGGGTCTAGCGATTTGAAACCGGTTTGCCTAGAGCGCGACCCACAACTTTGGTGGATCAGGCCAGAACAGGCCAAAAGCGCATCCGCAACGAGGCGCTATGACAATTCGACCGTGGCCGAAGCATTTCATCGCGACACCACTTAAAAGCCTGGCTCAGACGATCACGTTTTAAGGCGAGCCAGCCCATGCCGACAAAGAACACGCCGACAGGGAACGACATGACCACCGATCTGGCACTGCCCGCCGTGCTGGCGGTGCTCTGGGGCGCCTCCTACACCTTCATCAAGATCGGCGTCGAGACGATCCCGCCGGTCACCTTGATTGCCGCCCGCACCCTGATCGCGGGTGGCATCCTGTTCGCCATCATCCGCTGGCGCGGGCTCGCCATGCCGGGCGATGCGGCGAGCTGGCGCCGCTTTGCGTTCCAGGCCTGCCTCAACAGCGTCATACCGTTCACCCTGATCGCCGCCGCCGAACGCTCGGTCGACGCCGGCCTCGCCACCATCCTGAACGCGACCTCACCGATCTTCACCTTCCTCTTGACCGCGCTCATCACCCGCCACGAGCCGGTCACGTTGCGCAAACTGATTGGCATCGGCGCCGGCATTGCCGGTATCTGCCTCATCATCGGCACGCAGGCGCTGGGTGGTCTCGGTCATGAACTGTGGGCACAGTTGGCAATCGTCGCCGCAACAATCTGCTATGCCGGCGCGGCGATTTTCGGCCGTGGTTTCAAGAGCCTCGACCCGATGCTGCCGGCCGCCGGCTCGATGCTCTGCGGCGCAGTCATTCTCGTGCCGCTCAGCCTTGTGTTCGACCAGCCATGGACGCTGTCGCTGTCGACCGCGTCGATCCTGGCGCTGCTCGGCCTGTCGGTGTTTTCGACGGCGCTGGCCTTCGTCATCTATTTCCGCCTCATCCACACGCTGGGCTCGGTCGGCACCACCTCGCAAGCCTATCTGCGCGTGCCGATCGGCGTCGGCATCGGCGCCGTCTTCCTTGGCGAAAGCCTTGGTTCAACGGCATGGCTGGGCATGGGTTTTGTCATTGCCTGCGTCGCTGCCATGACCATACCGGTTCGAAAGCCGGCGTTTGCGCGGTAGAGCAATTCCAGGAAAAGTGTGAAGCGGTTTTCCCGGGAAAAGCGCATAGCGCTTTCCCTTGGGAATTGCGTCAAAGCAAAAGAACCAGCCCGCTTGTGCGCGCGACCTAAGCTGCCTATCTCGGAAGCGTCCGCCGCTCGGCGGCGTCCGCTAGAGGGGCTGAAGCACGGTGATTTTCGACGCAGCACGCACCGCGGCCCTTGAGCTGCTCTCGCCTCCGTTTCGTGCCGTGTTCGTGAAGACGCTCGGGCTGACCTTGCTTGCGCTGGTGGCCTTGTGGTTCGGCCTGACCAGCCTTGTCGAGTGGCTGGCCCTGCCGTGGCTGCAGACGCTGTTGCCCGGCATGCCGTCCTGGGCCGGCTGGCTGGGCGGCATCATCGCAGCCATCGCGCTCGCCTTCGGGATGGCGTTGCTCATCGCGCCGGTGACGGCTGTTGTCGCCGGCCTGTTCCTCGACGATATCGCCGAAGTGGTCGAGCGCACCGACTATCCCGACGATCCGCCCGGCCGCGCCATGCCGGCGCTGCGCTCGCTGGTGCTGTCGATGCGATTCCTCGGCGTTGTCATTCTTGGCAACATCGTCGCCGTGCTGCTTCTGCTGGTGCCGGGCGTCAACATCGCCGCTTTCTTCATCGTCAACGGCTATCTGCTCGGACGCGAGTTCTTCGAATTCGCCGCCATGCGCTTTCGCGGGGAAGAAGAGGCCAGGGCCTTGCGCCGGCACTATGCCGGCACCGTGTTTCTCGCCGGACTGGTAATCGCTGCCTTCCTCGCCGTGCCGTTGCTCAACCTGGTGACGCCGCTCTTCGCTGCCGCCATGATGGTGCATCTGCACAAGGCGATTTCGGTGCGGGAAGTGGCTCGATCCGGATATAGGCGCACTTAACGCAGGAGAAATCCGCGTCCCAGTTCGTCGTCGGGCTCGACGATGAACTCAGCCCGCCCGGAATAATAGGCGCGACCGCCGACGCGGGCGATGATCGCATCGTGCGGGCCAGCCGTCGCCGTCCGCACCACGGCCCCGGAAAAACGCGAGCCGGCGATGCTCTCGAACATGCGCGTCTGCCCGATCGCGATCTCGCCCCTGTCATGCATGGCCGCCAGCCTTGCGGTGACGCCGGAGCCGGTCGGCGAGCGGTCGACTTCGGCTTCGGCGAAGACACAGACGTTTTTGGTCACCTCGCTGGAAAAGGCATCCTTTCCGTCGGTCAGGATGGTGCCGTAGAGGAAGGCGAGGTCGGCGTGTTCGGGATGCGACAGTGGGAATTCGGCCTTGAGCCGGTTCGTCAGCGCCGTTGCCGCATCGACGAAATCGCGTACCCGGTCGCGGCCGAATTCGAGCCCGAATTGGTAACAATCGGCAAGCGCGTAGAAAGCGCCGCCATAGGCGACGTCGAAGCCGATCGTGCCATGGCCCGCAAGCTCTATCGTCTGGTCGCCCGCGAACAGGAACGCCGGCACGCTTTCGAACGACACCGCGCCGGCCTTGCCGTCCCTGACCTCGACCGAGGCGATGACCAGCCCGCACGGCGCCTCGATGTTGACGGTCGTCACCGGCTCGCGTTTCGTCACCAGTCCTTCGTCGACGGCGTAGCGGCCGAGCGCGACGACGGCGTGGCCGCACATGGTCGAATAGCCTTCATTGTGCATGAACAGCACGGCCAGGTCGGCGCCGGGCAGGTCCGGCTCGAGCAGCAAGGCACCATACATGTCGTAATGGCCGCGCGGCTCGAACATCAGGATTTTCCTGAGATGATCGAGATGGTCGCGCACATAGGCGCGCTTTTCCAGGATCGTGCCTCTCGGGATGTCCGGATAGCCGCCGGTGACGATCCTGACCGGCTCGCCGCCGGTATGCATATCGACGACGGTCAGCGTCATGCGATGGGCCTTATCTAAGCTGAAGGTTTGCCGAACAGCGCCTGCAATTTGCCGAACGGCATGGCGGCGCGGGTGAAGCCGAAGGTGCCGTCCTGCTGGATTTCGCGCGCCGCTGTCTCCAGCATGCCATAGGCGAAATTGGTCAGCCACGGCCCGAGCGAGATGCGCTTGACGCCGGCCATGGCGAGATCGGCGATGGTAAAGCCGGGCCTCGCCATGACGTTGACCGGCTTGCCGACCGCCGAGCAGATCGCACGCACCATCTCGACGTCGCCGATGCCCGGCGCATAGAGCACATCGGCGCCGGCCTTCTCGAAAGCCTGCAGCCGCTTGATGGTGTCGTCGAGGTCGGACTTGCCCCACAAGAAATTCTCGGCGCGCGCGGTGAAGACGAAATCGCGCTTCAGCGCGCGAGCTGCCTCCACGGCCGCCGCGACGCGCTCGACGGCGTGCGAGAAATCATAGATCGGCTTGTCCGGGTCGCCGGTGTGGTCCTCGATCGAGCAGCCGGCAAGGCCGGCCGCTTCCGCCGCGAAGACGGTTTCCGCGGCACTGGTCGGGCTGTCGCCCTTGCCCTTCTCGAGATCGGCCGAGACCGGCAGGCTGGTCGCCGCCGTCACCTCGCGGCAATGGTGGATCATCTGGTCGAAGGTCACGGTGCCATCCGGCAGGCCGCGCGAAAAGGCAAAGCCGGCGCTGGTCGTCGCCAGCGCCGTGAAGCCGAAAGAAGCCAACAGCTTCGTCGTGCCGATATCCCAGGGATTGGGCATGACGAAGGTCGAGGCATGCAGGTCGCGAAAGATCTTGCCCTTGTCCATGGTAGTTCCCCCTGTGCGGTGTAGCTAAGCGGATTTTATCCTGCCTCATTTGGCCGGGCAAACGAATGCGGTTGGGTCAGAAGCGTTTGGCGTTCTCTCCTGCCAATTTGTCCAGCGCGTCGGAATCCTTGGCGTAGCGCGATGTCTTCTTATCCCACCGATAGGCGACGGAAATCGCATGAGACTCTGGCCTGGGCGGTTCGTCGTCGCAGCTTTCGCCACTCAGCACCGTGGCATCGGTCACGGTCACCTTGATGGCGGCATAAGGCTGGCCGTCGGCGACGATCTCGAAAGCCACGTCCTGCTTGCGGCTGAAGGCGCACAGGTTCTCATCGAACGTATAGATCATGTCGATCAGTTCGAATTTTTCGTCGCGGACCATGATCAGCGGCGTGATCACATAGTTCTGGCTCGAATTGAAATGCGCGCTCATGGTGACGAGGACGTCATCGTTGGCACCGACGGAAAGCTTGCCTGGTTCGCGGAAATAGGTGCCACGATCGAGCGCGACATTGACGGCGTCGAGCAGTTTTGGTTTGGCCGCAATGTCGTAGAGCGCCAGCACCGCATAGCCCTCGGCGCTGTCGGGGGAATCCCCAAGATCGAACAGCATGGTCAGCCGATCCTTGCCGCTGGCCTTGATGGCAAGCACCGCGGCATTGGAAAAGCCCGACGTCTCAGGCGGCGAGCCGCCGCTGTCCGGCCCCTCGATATGACGCATCTCGATCGGCAGCCCGCCCTTGTAGAAGCCGTCCTTGTCTGCGGCGAGATCTGGGATAACCATCCTCGCCAGATCGAGATAGGTGACATCCTTGCGGCCCGGCCGCGCGCTGCCGAGCTCCGGGAAGCCGACGGCCTGCGCGCCGGCCGCGGTCCACAGGAACGGCAGCAGCATCAGGGCGAGGACGAAGCGAAGCAGGGTGGGTTTCATGCGCGGCCTCAAGTTGGCGGCCAAGCTAGCACGGACAATCGAGGCGCACAGCCGTGGGCTGAGATCAGGTCAGTGGATCGGCACCAGCCCGGCCAGTTCGCGCATGTCGTCGAACAGGATGCCGCCGGCCTGGATCAGGCCGTCGCGGTCGGAATAGGGGTCGCCATGATAGGAAAACACCCGCATGCCGGCGGCAATGCCGGCTTGCGTGCCGGCGACGCTGTCTTCGATGACGATGCAGTCGGCGGGCGCGAAGCCCATGGTCTTGGCCGCATGCAGGAACAGGTCGGGGAACGGTTTGCCGCGCGCGACCATGGTCGAGGAAAACATCGCGTGCTCGAACAACGGCAACAGCCCGGTCTGGCCGAGCGTGATGTGCATCTTCGACACCCTGGCCGAAGTGGCGACGCAATAGGCGATGCCGGCTGAACGCACGGCTTCGACAAACTCGCGGACGTAAGGGATTGCCTCGACGCCATGGGCGAACAGGTCAGGCAGGCCGGCATTCCAGCGATCGACGAAATCGGCGCCGAGTCTGACGCTGGTTTCCTCTTCGATCTGTTTCTGCACCGAAGCCATGCTGCGGCCGGAGAAATGCTTGCGGCAATATTCGAAGCTCGTCGGATAACCGGCAGCGCTCAGCCATTCGGCGAGGCGCCGATTGGCCAGGTTCTCTGTATCGACCAGGATCCCGTCGCAGTCGAAGATGACAAGTTTAGGAATTCGCATCAGGCGGTGCCGGTCGATCCGAACCCACCGGAGCCACGCGCCGTTCCGCCGGCAAGTGTGCGCTCTTCCACGGCTGCCTGCGTCACCGCCGCGAAGACGATCTGGGCGATGCGCATGCCGCGCGTCACCGCGAAATCCTCGTCGCCGAGATTGATCAGCAGCACCTTCACCTCGCCGCGATAGTCACTGTCGATGGTGCCGGGCGTGTTGAGCACGGTCAGGCCATGTTTGAAAGCAAGTCCGGAGCGCGGCCGGACCTGGCCTTCCATGCCTTCCGGAATCTCCAGGATCAGCCCGGTCGGCACCAAAGCGCGTTTGCCAGGCAGGATCAGCAGCGGCCGGTCGTCGGGCACCGCGGCGCGCAGATCCATGCCGGCCGCGCCGGTGCTTTCATAGGCGGGAAGCGGGAGTCCCTCAGCATGCGGCAACCTGACGAAGCCGACGGTGGGACCGATGACGGAGGGAGTTTGGAGGGCTGCGCGCATAAAATCGATCCTATCGGCGCGAACGGCGATTCGGTCAACTCGACCGCAATGCTATCAACGTCTTTCTTTCAGGCATCACTATGACCTGGCCATCGGAACGACGGTCGTCTCCTTGATTTCCTCCATCACGAAGGAAGCGGAGACATCAGACAGCGCTACCTTGGCGATCAGCCGCTGGTAGAGCCGGTCGTACGCCTTCACGTCGGCGACGCGGGCGCGCAAGACATAATCGAGGTCGCCGGACATGCGGTAGACGCCGGTGATCTCGGGAAAGCCGGTCACCGCCGCCCGGAATTTCTGCAGCCACTCCGGGTCGTGGTTGGACGTGCGGATCAGGATGAAGACGGAAAGGCCAAGCCCGAGCTTTTCAGCATCGACCAGCGCCACGCGGCCGGTGATGACGCCATCCTCCTCCAGCCGCTTCACCCGGCGCCAGCAGGCATTGCGCGACAGCGACACCCGTTCCGACAGCTGGTCGACTGACAGCGTGCCGTCGCGTTGCAATTCAGTCAGCAATCTTCGATCGATTTCGTCGATTTCCTGCGCCATGTGGGATGTTTGTCCCATGAGTAGGCCAAATACAAGGACATTTTGAGACCGATGAACCGGCGAAGCATGTCAGGATACTCATATCAGGAACTCGAACACTGAAGGGGAACCAGCATGTCGGTCGCAAGGATTTTCACCTCTCATCCGGCCAAGGTCGGCGAAACCTATCTCGGTCACATGGGTTTTGCCGCCTGGTTCTCGTCGCGGCTGCTGATGGCGGCGGGCGCCGCGCTCGTTCACGCTTTCTTGCCATTTCTGTTTGAGACTACCGCCAGCCGAATCGTTCGCGAGCTTTATGAGCGGACGCAAAACAGAGGCACGCACGCGACCAAGGAGCCTGCGGCTCTTATGGATCGCGCCTAGAGGGCGACAGAAGCGATGTGCCGGTGGGCGGCCTACCTCGGTGAAGCAGTCTTTCTCGAAGACATCCTCACCGCGCCCTGTCACTCGCTGATTGCCCAGAGCCATTGCGCCCAGGAAGCGAAATCACCGACCAATGGCGACGGCTTCGGCCTTGCCTGGTATGGCGACCGCCCGGAGCCGGGTCTCTACCGCGACATCCTGCCGGCCTGGTCGGATCCCAATCTGAAGAGCCTGTGCCGGCAGATCAAATCCGGCCTGTTCCTCGCCCATGTGCGGGCGTCCACCGGTGGCGCCACCAGCCGCATGAACTGCCATCCGTTCATCTCCAGCTCCTGGTCGTTCATGCACAACGGCCAGATCGGCGGCTTCGAAAAAATCCGCCGCGCGCTGGAGAACTCGCTGTCCGACGCCGTTTTCGACCAGCGCGAAGGCACCACCGATTCCGAATTGTTCTTTCTCCTGATGATCGACGAGGGGTTGGCCACCGATCCGCAGGGCGCCGCCCCCCGCCCCACCCGCCGGTTTATTCACGCCGGGTGCCGCCGCGGCCTAGCCGCGGCGCTGAAACTCACCGCCGCCTTCTCGGATGGACAGGCGCTGCATGCGGTGCGCTATGCCACCGACGCCCACGCGCCGACGCTCTACACCTCGACCTTCCGCAAAGGCGGCGGCCGCTGCATCGTTTCCGAGCCGTTCGATCGCGAGGGCGGCGATTGGCAGGCGATCCCGCCATCGAGTTTTGTCACGATCACCGGCGATGGCATGGCCATTCGCCCGTTTGCACCGGCTACTGCAAAGCTGGCGCTGGTCGTCTAATCGCAAATCACAAATCACGGCACCGTCGCGGGCCTCGCCCTGGCTATCACCTTCAGAAGCTTTCCGGCACGCTGGAATGTCTCAGCCAATGGCGGTCGAAGACATCGAGAATGGCGCGGAACTCGGCTGGCGGGACCTGGTGGACACCGCCATCGCTGCCTCCCATGAGGAACCGTATGAGCTGTCGGTCGACCTGCTCCGGTTGCTCGATGGATATGCCGAGCGATCCCAAATCCTCTGATATCGACTGGTCGCTCAGCAGGTATCCGCCCCACGAGGTAGCGCCGGGCGCCGGATCGCGCAGACGTACGATGAGGATCCTGGTCAATGACGGCAGGGCCTCTGGGCCGATAATACCGGTTCCGCACATATAGCCGCCAAGCACACTTCCCGGCTGCGACTGCGGCAGCAGGCTGATGAAGAACTGGGCATCGCCGCCGGCTTCCTTCAGATGCACGTAAAGAGCGCGCTTGGCTGGCGTGACAGGGCCGCCAAGCACCAACTGGCCTGTCGGCAACGCTTCGCGATAAGTGGCTGTCAGGCCATGCAGACCAGGCCCTGTCTCGATCGACAGGATGCCCTTGATGATCTGGCCGCGATAATAAGGCGACCAGGCGCGCGAATAGCATGCATAGGTACCGGTCAGCGCGAAGACGAGGCTGCGCTCATCATGGCCGGTGGAGGTGTCGAATTGAGTGCCGGCGCGGCGTTCGAGCACTGCGCTGTCGACGCCATGGCGGGCCGCGATGGCGGCGGTGAAGTGCGGCAGGTCGCAGTCGGCGATCCATGCGCCTGGCTGCTCCAAGCGAAGCAGCTTCGCCCAATCATCATAGACACTGTGCTCGCGCGGCTGGGCGCGGCCCTGCAGCCATTTGTCGGCGCGGCCGAGATCGAACGCGGTCTTCGGATTAACGGCTCGGAACGCCGCCGCCAGATCCTTGCGGGTGACGGTCCCCAGTAACGCCGAGGTCAGCCGCAATTTCTGCGCAATGTGTTGTGCCATACGGCTGCCTCTTGCTGCTCGCTGTCTGCCATAACACCCCGTCACCCATCCTCCCATTGTTATATTTCCATCAGCTAATATTCCAGGAATTCCAGAGAATTCCACGGTATTCCATACGTGCTGCCTTTTCGGGTCGCGGGCCGGCGCTAAGCTCGTAGAGGGCAAGGGGCATATCATCCGCGAGAACGTGCTGAACGTGAGCTGAGCACGTCCCTTTCTTCGCAGAGCAGTGACTCGCTCCAATCGAGCAACGGCCGAACTGGGCTAAAGGAGCCTGCTAGCAACCGAACCGTAATGCCACCTCAACCTGAAGGAACGACCGGATGACCTCGAACGCCTCTTCCAGACTGACGTTCATTGTATTTACTGCTGGCTGTATCGCGTTGGCGCTGCTCTTTCGATACGCGCCGGCCGGTGAATTCCCTCGAAATATATCAAGACCGCACCGGTGGCACTCGCCGCAAATCCGACGCGCATCGACGTCGACAATGAGGCGCACGCCATACGCTTCTACATCGATGGCAAGCAGGTCGCCTTGCTCGATCAGTCCGGTTTCAGACAGTAAGGCGCCAAGCCGCGCAAGGTCGTGCGGCGGTTTTGAGTGCATGAGACTAGAACTTGGGCGCGACGCATGGGTGATCCAGAAAATGCGGAGCGCTTTGGAGCCAGAGAGGAAATCGTCATGAGACTCGTTCTGTCCGCGTTGCTTGTGCTGCTTGCCTTGTCGCAGGTAGCGGAGGCGAAGAAGAAAGTCGTGGTGACGCCGGACAATGCCGCCAAGGCGCAGGCGACCCGGCCGCCGCTCGACAACGCATCGACAGGCGGGATTAAACCTGCCGCGGATGCAAAGGCGCCAGCCATCGACGGGATGCAGTACCCGCCGGCGCTATATCTCAATTTCCACTAGGCCGGTTGCTTGCCGGCGTCGGATCGATGACCCGCGGCCATTGACCGCTGGCTTTCGTCGTCCGCTGGGCTATTGAGCGAAGCGTCCCAATCCATAAGGCGCCAAAAGCGGGTCGCGCTCGCCCTCAAGTATCTCCCGCGCGGCGAACAGGCCGACGGCCGGCGCCAGCGTGATGCCCGAATGCATGACCGCGACATAGACACCGTCCATGCCCTCGACGCGGCCGATGATCGGAAAGCCGTCGATCGGCGTCGGCCGGTAGCCGACCGTGTGGAAATCGAGTTCCAGTCCCTCGCTGCCGCGCAGCATGGCTTTCATCGCCGCAAACAGCGCGTGGGCGGTGGCTTCTGCATTCATGCCAGGGTCGGCGCCGCCGAAATCCGAGCCGGCGATGATGCGACCCTCGGCCGTCTGGCGCATATGCAGCCGCTCGGCCAGCACCAGCCCGTTGAGCAGCTTTTTGTAAGGCCTTGAATGGACGATCAGGCCGGGCGGTGTTTCGATCGGCAGATTAATCCCGGCAGTCGCGGCGATATCCGGTGAGCCAACGCCGGCCGCGATCACCACTTCGTTTGATGCAATCAGGCCATGCGATGTGTCGACACCGGTGATCTTGCCACCGGCCTGGACCAGCGCCGTGACCGTGCTGGAGATGATGCGTGCGCCATGTCGCTCCGCGTCTGCCAAAAGGGCACGGGTAGCAGCCACCGGTTCGGCGACACCTTCCTCAGGCACATGCAGGGCAAAGTCGGGAAGCTCGGCGAGATTGGGCTCGATGCGCGCGGCACCGGCGCGGTCGACTCGTTCGATGCCGTAGCCCCAGACGGAATGCTCTGTGGCGTAGGTTTCCATGTCGGCCGCCGCCAAATCCCAGCACAGGCCGCCACACCAGCTGAGCGGGAGGCCGGGCAGATCCTGCGCCAGCCGCGTCCATTCGGCCATCGCGCGGGTGCGCAGTCGGAAATACGGCTCCGGATTGCCCCAGCTGGCATTGATCCAGGCAAAGGAATTGGGCGTTGCGACCCCGCCGGCGGCGCTGTCGGCAACGACCGTCACCTGCGCGCCCGCTTTGCTCAGATGCCAGGCGATGGAGGCGCCGATGATGCCGGCACCGATGACGATCACTTGTTTCCCGTTGCTCATGCTCGCTCCTCTGCCTCGTCATCCGGAGGGATGTTCATCCAACTGCCATCCTGGCAGCCGTTTGCCAACATCGAGCAGCGCAAAATATGCCGCAATGCGCTGGCCTGAGCCACAGCATGACGGAGCTGCATGCTCTGACCGAGAGGTGGCAACCAGCAGCATCCCCGCCGGACCGGTCGACAGCCCGGCACTGCGCTGCTAGAAGCCCGGCCTGTCACACGGAAATCCCAGAGAATGCCCGAAGCAATAGAAGAAGAAGTGGCGCGCCGCCGCACCTTCGCGATCATAGCGCACCCCGACGCCGGCAAGACGACGCTCACCGAAAAGCTGCTGCTGTTCGGTGGCGCCATTCAGCTTGCCGGCGAAGTCAAGGCCAAGAAGGACAAAATCCAGACGCGGTCCGACTGGATGAAGATCGAGCGCGAGCGCGGTATTTCGGTCGTCACCTCGGTGATGACCTTCGAGTATGAGGACACTGTCTTCAACCTGCTCGACACGCCCGGCCACGAGGATTTCGCCGACGACACCTACCGCACGCTGTCGGCGGTCGACTCGGCCGTGATGGTCATCGACGCCGCCAAGGGCATCGAGCCGCGCACGCTGAAACTGTTCGAGGTCTGCCGGCTGCGTGACATCCCGATCATCACGTTCGTCAACAAGATGGACCGCGAAAGCCGCGATCCGTTCGAGATCCTCGACGAGATCGAGCAGAAGCTGGCGCTGGATACCGCGCCCATCACATGGCCGATTGGTCGGGGAAGAACCTTTTCCGGCACCTATCATCTGGCGCTGAACGCGGTACGCAAAGGCGACGACGAGAAGGAACGCACACCGGTCAACGGTCCCGATTCCAACCGCGTTGCCGGGCTGCTGCCGGAAAACGAGCGTGAGGCCTTTATCGAGGAGCTGGAGCTCGCGCGGGAGGCTTGCCGACCTCTTGATATTGACTCGTTCCGGGAAGGTCATCTGACGCCGGTCTATTTCGGTTCTGCGCTGCGCAATTATGGCGTCCGCGACCTGATCGAGGCGCTTGGCGCGTTTGGGCCCCCGCCGCGCGCGCAGGAGGCCGACACCCGCAAGGTCGAGGCGACCGAAGAGAAGATGACGTCCTTCGTCTTCAAGATCCAGGCCAACATGGACCCCAACCACCGCGACCGTATCGCCTTCGTCCGCGTCTGCTCGGGCAAGCTCGAGCGCGGCATGAAGGCAAAGCTGGTGCGCACGGGAAAGCCGATGTCGCTGTCGGCACCGCAATTCTTCTTTGCGCGCACCCGCGTCACCGCGGACGAAGCCTTTGCCGGCGATGTCGTCGGTATTCCCAACCACGGCACGCTGCGCATCGGCGACACGCTGACCGAGGGTGAGGAGATCCTGTTCCGCGGTGTGCCGAACTTCGCGCCCGAAATCCTGCGCCGCGTCCGCCTTGGCGACGCAATGAAGGCCAAGAAGCTCAAGGAAGCGCTGCAACAGATGGCCGAGGAGGGCGTCGTGCAGCTGTTCTCGCCGGAGGATGGCTCGCCGGCCATCGTCGGCGTTGTCGGTGCGCTGCAGCTCGACGTGCTGAAGGAACGGCTGAACTTCGAATACACGCTTCCGGTCGAGTTCGAGATGTCGCGGTTTTCGGTCTGCCGCTGGATCTCGGCCGACGACAAGGCCGAGGTTCACCGCTTCATCGAGGCGCATCGCGGTGACATCGCCCGCGATCTTGACAACGATCCGGTGTTTCTGGCCCAGCACGCCTTTTCGCTGAACTACGAAGCGGAACGCTGGAAGGCGATCCGCTTCGCCACGATCAAGGACTATCAGGTCCGCGACAAGGCGGCATGAGCGGCAGCTCTTCCTTCTCCCCCGTTTACGGGGAGAAGGTGCCCGAAGGGCGGATAAGGGGCAGCGTCGACCTGGGTCTAATAGACTCCAACGTTCCCCGCCCGTTGCAGCTCCAGGCGTTCGAAGCAATTGGCTTTCCGTCCGCTACGCGGACCGCTTCTCACCCTTTCGCCGCTTCCTCGATCTTGGCGACGTCAATCTTGCTCATCTGCATCATCGCTGACATCACGCGGCCGGCCTTGGCCCGGTCCGGATCCAGAAGCAGGTGCGGTAGCTGCTCCGGCACAACCTGCCAGGAGACGCCGAATTTATCCTTCAGCCAGCTGCATTGCGACGGTTGGCCGCCACCTTCGATGAGCTTGTCCCAGAAGTAATCTACCTCTTCCTGCGTCTTGCAGTCGATCGACTGCGACATCGCTTCGGTGTGCTTGAACTGCGGTCCACCGTTGAGCGCCTGGAACTGCACGCCGTCGAGTTCGAACGTGGTCACCAACACCTTGCCTTCATCGGCGTGGCCTTCGGGCCAACGCATCACGCTCAGCACCTTCGAATTCTTGAAGATGGAGACGTAGAAATTCATGGCCTCTTCGGCCTGGCCATCGAACCACAGGCAGGTGGTGATCTTTTGCATGTCGTGCTCCTCGGGTGTTTTGGTTGCGGTTACGGCGAAACGGCTGACTCCGGGAATGGTGCATATCTTGCCGTTTGCCCAAGGACGGCCGTGCGGCACGCAATCCGACAACGGGGTGCAATTTTTTTGGAAGATCTGATTTTTGCAGGGAATCTGGCGCATTGCAAAATTGTGGCCAGACCATGTTTGCGCGTCTATAACGCCTGCGGTCCGAATTCAGCTCTGCCGCGCCATTCCTGGGCTGCGGCCAGCCACCAAGGAAAAAACATGCCTGCCTATCGCTCCCGCACCACTACCCATGGCCGCAACATGGCCGGCGCCCGTGGTCTGTGGCGCGCCACAGGCATGAAGGACAGCGATTTCGGCAAGCCGATCATCGCGGTGGTCAACTCCTTCACCCAGTTCGTGCCGGGTCATGTCCATCTGAAGGATCTCGGCCAGTTGGTCGCGCGCGAGATCGAGAAGGCCGGCGGCGTCGCCAAGGAGTTCAACACCATCGCCGTCGATGACGGCATCGCCATGGGCCATGACGGCATGCTCTATTCGCTGCCGTCGCGCGAGCTGATCGCCGATTCCGTCGAATACATGGTCAATGCGCATTGCGCCGATGCCATGGTCTGCATCTCCAATTGCGACAAGATCACGCCCGGCATGCTGATGGCCTCGTTGCGCCTCAACATTCCGACCGTCTTCGTTTCCGGCGGGCCGATGGAAGCCGGCAAGGTGGTGCTAGCCGGCAAGACGCAGGCGCTCGACCTGGTCGACGCCATGGTCGCAGCGGCCGACGACAAGATCTCCGATGAGGACGTCAAGGTCATCGAGCGCTCAGCCTGCCCGACCTGCGGCTCCTGCTCGGGCATGTTCACCGCCAATTCGATGAATTGTTTGACCGAAGCGCTTGGCCTGTCGTTGCCGGGCAACGGCTCGACGCTGGCCACGCATGCCGACCGCAAGCGTCTGTTCGTCGAGGCCGGCCATCTGATCGTCGATCTCGCCCAGCGCTACTACGAGCAGGATGATGAGACCGCTCTGCCGCGCAACATCGCCTCAAAAGGCGCCTTCGAGAACGCCATGACGCTCGATATCGCCATGGGCGGCTCGACCAACACCGTGCTGCACATCCTCGCCGCCGCGCATGAGGGTGAGATCGACTTCGATCAGGATGACATCGACGCGCTGTCGCGCAAGGTGCCGGTGCTGTGCAAGGTGGCTCCCGCCAAGTCCGACGTCCACATGGAAGACGTCCACCGCGCCGGCGGCATCATGGCGATCCTCGGCCAGCTCGACAATGCCGGCTTGATCAACCGCGACCTGCCGACCGTTCACACGTCAACGCTCGGCGAAGCGCTCGACCATTGGGATGTTTCACGCTCGACCAGCCAGAGTGTGCGCGATTTCTTCCTCGCCGCCCCCGGCGGCGTGCCGACGCAGGTCGCCTTCAGCCAGGATCGCCGCTGGGACGAACTCGATCTCGACCGCGAGAAGGGGGTCATTCGCTCGGCAGAACATCCCTTTTCCAGGGATGGCGGCCTTGCCGTGCTGAAAGGCAATCTGGCGCTCGACGGCTGCATCGTGAAGACGGCCGGCGTCGACGAATCGATCCTGAAGTTCACCGGCCCGGCGCGCGTCTTCGAAAGCCAGGATTCGAGCGTCAAGGCGATCCTGTCCAACGAGATCAAGGCCGGCGATGTCGTCGTCATCCGCTATGAGGGACCGCGCGGCGGCCCCGGCATGCAGGAAATGCTCTATCCGACCAGCTATCTGAAGTCGAAGGGCCTCGGCAAGGCCTGTGCGCTGGTCACCGATGGCCGCTTCTCCGGCGGTACTTCGGGCCTGTCGATCGGCCACGCGTCGCCGGAAGCCGCCGAAGGCGGGCTGATCGGCTTGGTGCAGGAAGGCGATACGATCGAGATCGACATCCCGAACCGCAGCATCCGCCTTGCTGTCAGCGACGCTGAAATCGCTGCCCGCCGCGCTGCGATGGAGGCAAAGGGCGCCTTGGCCTGGAAGCCTGAAGAAAAGCGCAAGCGCAAGGTGACCACCGCCTTGCGCGCCTATGCCGCCATGGCCACCAGCGCGGCCAAGGGCGCGGTGAGGTTCGTGCCGGAGTAGTGCGGTTCTTCCTTCTCCCCTTGTGGGAGAAGGTGGCCTCGCGAAGCGAGGTCGGATGAGGGGTGTTCCAGGGAACGCCAACGCCTCACTCCGCTGGAACACCCCTCATCCGTCTCGGCGCTAACGCGCCGATCCACCTTCTCCCACAAGGGGAGAAGGGAAGAGTGTGCTACGGCATCAGTTGGTACTCATAAAGCTTCTGATAGAGCCCGCCCTGTTTGAGTAAGGTCTTGTGCGGACCGCTTTCCACCACCTTGCCGGCTTCGAGCACCACGATTGTGTCGGCCTGGTGCACGGTCGACAGGCGATGCGCAATGACGATCGTCGTGCGCCCTTCGGTCAGCTGCTGCAGCGCATCGCGGAAAAGCGCTTCCGATTCGGCGTCGAGCGCGCTGGTCGCCTCGTCCAGGAGCAGGATTTCGGCATTGCGCAGCATGGCGCGTGCGATCGAGATGCGCTGGCGCTGGCCGCCGGACAGCAGCGCGCCGTTTTCGCCCACCTCGGTGTGGTAGCCTTTCGCCTGCGCGCTGATGAACTCATGCGCGTTGGCCGCCCTGGCGGCAGCGATCACCTCTTCGTCGGTCGCGCCCTCGCGCCCAAGCCGGATGTTGTGCATGATCGTGCCGGCAAACAGGAACGTGTCCTGGCTGACATAGGCGATCTTTTCCCGCAGCGACGCGAGCGTCGCATGGGAGATGTCTTGGCCATCGAACAGCACCTTGCCGCTCTGCGGGTCGTACATGCGCATGATCAGGTTCAGAATGGTCGACTTGCCGCCGCCGGAAGGCCCGACCAGTGCCGTCATCTTGCCGGGCGCAAGCGTCATGTCGAACCGGTCCAGCACCGGAGGGCCATTCTGATAGGCGAAGCTGACGGCGTCGAACCTGATCTCGCCCGGTCCGGCCAGAAGCGGCTTCGCATCCGGCTTCTCGGCCAGCGTCAGCGGCTCGTCGGCCAGCTGGAACATCATGCGCACACCGACGATGCCGCTTTCCAGTGAGATGCGCACGCGCGCAAGGCGCTTTGCCGGTTCATAGGCGAGCAGCAGCGCCGCGATGAAAGCCATGATGCCGCCAGGTGTCTGGCCGCCCTGCAGCACCAGAAGGCCACTGACCAGGACGGCGCCGGCGATTGCCAGCCCGGCGAGCGTCTCCATCACCGGACTGGTGATCGCTTCCAGCGTGGCGATGTTGTTGGCCCGGTTCTCGACATCCGACACCGCCTTGAACATGCGCTTGCGCATCATGCCTTCGAGGTTGAAGGACTTGACCACGCGCACGCCGATCGCGGTTTCCTGCATCACCTGCACGATCTGGCCGACCGAGCGAAACTCCAGCGCTGCGAACTTGCGAACGCGCTTCAGGATGCGGTTGACCCCATAGATGGCCAGGGGGCCGACGATGAAGCAGATCAGGGACAACGCCGGCTGCTGCACGATCATGACCAGCACCAAGGCAACCAACGTCACCAGATCCCGCACATAGGACGTGACGATGAGGTCGAGCACGTTGCGCGCCGCCTGCGCATTGTTGGTCATGCGGGTGATCAGGTCGGATGACGAGGTCGAATGATAGAACTCAATGCCTTGCGCCAGGACGCGATCGTAGATCTTGCGCTGCCGTTCGGCGATGATGGCGTTGCCCACCCGGCTCATGAAATAGGCCTGGACGAAATTGGCGATGCCCTTGACGATGAAGATCGCTGCGACCGCCAGGGCAATCATGTTGACGCGATCGATCCTTTTGTCGATCACGAATTCATTGGTAATTTCGCGCAGGATCCATGCGCTGGCAGCCGTCATGCCGGCCACCACCAGCATCGACAGGATGGCGGCGCCGTAGCCAAACATATGCTGGCGGAAGGATTCCCGAAGCAGCCTCGCGACGAGGCGCTGGTTCTCCGTCGAGCGGAAGAAACGAAACAAACGGCTGGTCCTTGAAACCGCGACAACGAAGGCGGCTTATAGAGGGAGTTGCGGCCGGATGGAACCATCCGCTGCCGCTGCGGACAAACCGCTGTTGCAAGCGGCATCGACGGGATGCGATTTTCAGCCTCGGCTACATCAGATGATTCTTTTGACGGGATGACGACAGATGGATTTCGACCTTATCGTTCGCGGCGGCACACTGCCCGATGGCAGGGTTGCCGACATCGGCATCACCGGTGAGACCATCGCGGCGATCGAGCCGAAGCTCGACGTCGCCACCGACGCGACGATCGACGCCCGTGGCAATCTGGTCTCTGCGCCCTTCGTCGATCCGCATTTCCACATGGACGCAACGCTCTCCTACGGCATTCCGCGAATCAATGCGTCGGGCACGCTGCTCGAAGGCATTTCACTGTGGGGCGAGTTGAAGCCGCTTCTGACGCATGAGGCGGTGCGCGACCGCGCATTGGCATACTGCGACTGGGCGGTGTCGATGGGCCTGCTCGCCATCCGCACCCATGTCGATGTCTGCGATGACCGCCTGCTGGCGGTCGAGGCGCTGCTCGAGGTCAAGAAGACGGTCGCCCCCTACATCGATCTGCAACTGGTGGCTTTCCCGCAGGACGGGTTTTACCGCTCGCCGACAGCACGTGAAAACACCATCCGCGCGCTGGACCTGGGCGTCGATATTGTCGGCGGCATCCCGCATTTCGAGCGCACCATGGCCGACGGCACGCGCTCGGTAACGGAGCTGTGCGAGATCGCGGCCAGGCGCGGCCTGATGGTCGACCTGCATTGCGACGAGACCGACGACCCGCTGTCGCGTCATATCGAACAGCTTGCCTATGAGACGCAGCGCCTTGGCCTGCAGGGCAAGGTGGCCGGCTCGCATCTCACCTCGATGCATTCGATGGACAATTACTACGTCTCGAAGCTGCTGCCGCTCATCGCCGAAGCCGGTGTCTCGGCCATCCCCAACCCGCTGATCAACATCATGCTGCAGGGCCGCCATGACACCTTCCCGAAGCGCCGCGGTATGACCCGGGTCAAGGAAATGCAGGCGCTCGGCATCCGCGTCGGCTGGGGCCAGGATTGCGTGCTCGATCCCTGGTATTCGCTGGGCACCGCCGACATGCTCGATGTCGCCTTCATGGGGCTGCACGTTGCCCAGATGTCGAGCCCGGCCGACATGGCGCGCTGCTTCGACATGGTCACCAACGTCAACGCATCGATCATGGGGCTCAACCATCTCGGCCTGGCGGTCGGCAAGCGCGCCAGCCTTGTCGTCCTCGACGCCGGCAATCCGGTCGAGGCCCTGCGCCTGCGCGCCGAACGCCTGTGTGTCATCGCCAGGGGCAAGGTGGTGGCGGAGCGGACGAAGCAGGAGACCAGGCTTTCGATCGTTGGACGGCCGGCACTGGTGAACCGGCGGCACATATCCGGCTAGGGTGGGTCACCGTTTCGCGGAAACGGCGAACCACTGCTAGCTCTTTGTTTTGACGCAATTCCCAAGGGAAAGCGCTATGCGCTTTTCCCGGGAAAACCGTTTCACACTTTTCCTGGAATTGCTCCTAGATACAGCCGATTCCCGGCTCTGGCCTTGCCGATTTCCGGATTTCTCCTCGTCAAAGCCGCCGCTTCCGTCTACGACGCGGCTTACGCAGGGAGGATTCGGGATCGGCATGACGCAGCCCGTGGCGCAGAATTCCACAGTCAGGAACGTGCTTTTGGCCGGCATTCTGCTGATGCTGGCCGGCGACTTCCTGTTTGCGCTGAACGACGCCATGGGCAAGTGGCTGGTCGCCAGCTTCTCCGTCGGCCAGGTTGTGCTGATCCGGTCCATCGGCGCCTTCTTCGTGCTTGGCCCGATGATCGCCCATCAGGGCACGGCCAAGCTGTTTCGCATGGAGCGCCTGGAGCTGCAGCTGCTGCGCGTGGTGATGACCACGCTCGACACCGCGCTCTTCTATGCCGCCGTCGTCTATCTGCCGCTTGCCGATGTGATGAGTTTCTACATGGCCGGGCCGATCTATGTCGCGGCACTCTCGCACCTCTTGCTTGGCGAAAAGGTCGGCTGGCGCCGCTGGATGGCTATCCTGCTCGGCTTCTGCGGCGTGCTGATCATGCTGAAACCGTCCTCGGCGGCGTTCTCGCTGTCATCGGGCTTCGCGCTCGCAGGCAGCGTCGCCTTCGCTTTCGCCATCATCCTCAACCGCCGCTTGCGCGGCACCAGCGACACCAATCTGGTGACTTGGCAGACCATCGGCACGCTGCTGGTCGGCGGTGTGCTGACCATCGGCGCCTGGCAGACGCCGTCAGCACTCGATTTCGGCGCCATGCTGCTGCTCGGCATTGTCTCCTGCGGCGCACATCTGATGATCACCAGGGCGCTCAAGCTGGCGCCGGCCTCGACGCTGGCGCCGCTGCACTACACGCTGCTCCTGTGGGCGGTTGTGTTCGGGCTGGTGTTCTTCGGTGACGTTCCGGGCCCGCGCATCCTGATCGGCTCGGGCATCGTCGTGCTGGCCGGCTTGTTCATCTTCCACCGCCAGAAACTGGTCGAGACCACGGTGCCGCCCGAAAACGTGCCGAAGGGCGTCAATTAGTCCAGGCTCAGCCCTGACGTATAATCGCCAGATGCCGTGAAAACTCCGACGTCTCCATAAGCGCCTTGCAGCGGACAAACCGACCGTCGGCATAGGCGCGGAAATCATCGACCGGATTGTTGTTGGCGAGTTGGATCAGTCCCCACTGCGTCCACAACAAATCGCACATCGCCTTGTAGATGACGATGCGGCCGCGCTCGGCCGGCCTCGCCTCGCCGCCGAAATAGGCGCGCATCATCTCTTCGTCCTGCGCGGCGTCGAATTTGCCTTCCACGCTGAGGTCGCCAAGGTCCCAGAGCGGGTCGTTCATGCCCGAATATTCCCAGTCGACGATCCACATCCGCTCGCCCGTGTCGAGGAAGTTCTCGCACAGCGGATCGCAGTGGCAGGCGACGATGGGCAGCGGATGGGTGGCGAGCGCCGATCGCACAGTCTCGGCCTCGTGCACCACGTCATGGTAGCCGGCGGGCAGGGCGACATCCTTGGTCGACAGCACCTTGAGATAATCGTCGATCATCGCAAACAATTCGAAGCGGAAGGGAAACACCGCGCCTGAATTGTGCAGCTTGCGAAAAGCCTCGCCGGCCCGCGCGGGACTGCCCGGCCGAAGCTTGAATTTTTCCGGCGACATCGTCTCGGCGCCGGCGATGAAGCGCGTCACCATGATTCCGGTGGCGGGGTCGACATGCAGCACCTCAGGGCTGACCCCTGCCTTTGCCGCTTCGCGCGCCGCCACAGCTTCATTGGCCCGGTTGATGTATTCTTCGGTGCCTTTGCCGGGAATACGCAGGCAGAAGTCGCCGGCCCTGAATACCAGATTGGTGAGACCGCCAAGCCGTTCGAGTGGCCCGGTGTAGCCGACCAGCATGGGAATGGCGGCCAATGTCGCGCGCACTTCGTCTGTCACCATGCCTGCGCCCCCACGCTGTTATTTGTCGCAGCGACGGTTCCACAATTTTCGTGCTTTGGCTATCATCCGATGTGAGACCCAAGGAATGGTGGACAGGACAAAAGTGGCGGACAGCAAACATCATGGTGCACTTGGCGCCGTCTATGCGGCCAAGCGCCCGGAGGAGGTCGCAGCACTCTATAACAGCTGGTCGCAGACCTATGACGCCGACATGTCGGCCGCCGGCTATCGCCATCCAACGATCTGCCTTGCGCTGCTAGCGCGCCATCTGCCGCGCGGTTCAGCCCCGCTGCTCGATGCCGGCGCCGGCACCGGGCTGATCGGCGAATGGTTGAACATTGCTGGCTATCCCGAGGTCGAGGCGCTCGACATTTCTGAAGGCATGCTGACTCAGGCGGCGCGCAAAGGCGTCTATTCGGCGCTCCATTGCCTGGCTCTCGGCGGTCATCTGCCCTTTGCCGACGGGGCCTATGCCGGGATCATCTCGGCCGGCGTCTTCACCTCCGGCCATGTCGGCGTCGAGGGGTTGGACGAGTTGATCCGCATCTGCCGACCGGGCGGAGTGATCGTGCTGACCGTCAAGAACACGCTGTGGAAAGCGGGCTTCGCCGCGCGCATCGCCGAGCTCGAAGCGCAAGGCCTCGTCAGCCGCGTCGAGGAAACGAGGCCTTACATCTCCATGCCGGGCGAGGCCGACACCGTGCCGAGCCGCGGTCTCGCTTTGCGCGTGAACTAAAGCAATTCCAGGAAAAGTGTGAAGCGGTTTTCCGTCCGGAATTGCGTCCTATTAAAGAACTCTACGCTTTGACCTTGGCGGCTGTCGGATCGTACATCGGCTCGAGATGGATCTTGGCCGGTGTTCGTTCCATCGCGACCACCAGTTCGTAGTCGCCCGAGGTGAGAAAATCGTCGCTGACGCCATCGGCGTTGCGCACATAGCCGTAGCCGATGTTCTTGCCCAGCGTGTAGCCGTAGCCACCGCTGGTGAGATAGCCGACCAACTCGCCATTGCGCAGGATGGTCTCGCGTCCGAGCAACACGATCTCGGGGTCATCGACCGTGAAGCCGGCAAAGCGTTTCTTTAGTGCCGCGCCGCTGGCCGTCTCGAGCGCTCGCCGCCCAATGAAGTCGGTGTTCTTGCGCAGCTTGACCGCCCAGCCGAGCCCGGCTTCTTGTGGCGTGTCATTGGGCGTGATGTCGGAGCCCCAGGCGCGATAGCCTTTTTCCAACCGCAGCGATTCGAGCGCTCTGTAGCCGACCGGGCGGATGTCATGCGTCTTGCCTGCCGCCATCAGCGCGTCGAAGACTTCGCCGGTGGCCGCGATCGGCACATGCAGTTCCCAGCCGAGCTCGCCGACATAGGTGACGCGCAGCGCCCGAACCGTGTGACCGGCGACAGCGATTTCGCGCACATGGCCGAACAGGAAGCTCGCATTCGACACCTCGGCTTCGGTCACCGCCGAAAGAACGTCGCGCGCCCGGGGACCCATCAGCGACAGCGTGCCGAAGTCCTCCGTGACGTCGACAAGCGTGGCATCGAGGCCTTGGCTGATGTGATCGCTGATCCATGAGGCATCATGCGTACGGAAGCCTGTGCCGGTGACGATGTAGAACTTCTCCTCGGCCAGCCGCGCCACCGTCAGATCCGCCTCGATGCCGCCGCGTGTGTTGAGAAGCTGCGTGTAGGTCAGCCGGCCGACCGGCTTGTTGACGTCGTTGGCGCAGATCCAGTCCAGCGCCTTCAGCGCGTCGGGCCCGCTCAGCTCATATTTGGCAAAGGACGATTGATCGAAGATGCCGACCTTTTCGCGCACATGCCGGTGTTCGCCGCCGACCGTCGCGAACCAGTTCTGCCGGCCCATCGAATAGATGTCCTGCGCCTCGACGCCTTCTGGGGCGAACCAGTTCGGCCGTTCCCAGCCGAGCTTCGAGCCGAACACGGCGCGCTGCTGCTTCAGCCTGTCGTAAAGCGGCGAGACGATGCGCGGCCGCCCGCTGGTGTACTCCTCGTGCGGAAAACCGATCGTATAATGCTTGCCATAGGCCTCCAGCGTGCGCTCGCGTACCCATTGGCGATCACGGTGCAGGTTGGAAAAGCGCCTGATGTCGACCACCCACAGGTCGAGCGGCGCTTCGCCATCGACCACCCACTGCGCCAACACCCAGCCGGCGCCGCCACCCGAGGCGATGCCGAAGGCGTTGAAGCCGGCGCCGACGAACATGTTGGCGCATTCGGGCGCTGTGCCGAGGATGAAATTGCCGTCCGGCGTAAAGCTCTCCGGCCCGTTGATCATCTGCTTGACGCCGACGGTTTCCAGCGCCGGCACCCGCGCGATCGCTTGCATCATGTGCTGTTCGAAATGGTCGTAGTCGTCGTCGAACAGCCGGAACTCCCAATCGTCAGGCACATCGCCTCCGGGGAGATCAGTCGCCCAGGCCTGCGGGTTCGGCTCATAGCCGCCCATCACCAGCCCGCCGACCTCTTCCTTGAAATAGGTGCGCCGGTCCGGGTCGCGGATGGTCGGCGCGTCGGTCGCCAGCCCATCGATCTTCTCGGTGATGATGTACTGATGCTTCACCGGCTGCAGCGGCACGTTGATGCCGGCCATCCCGCCGACCTGCCGCGCCCATTGCCCGGCGCAGTTGACCACCTTGTCGCAGGCGATGTCGCCCTTGCTGGTCTTCACCGCCGTGATGCGGCCGTCCTTCATCTCGAAACCGGTGACGCGGACATCCTCGAACAATTTCGCGCCATGCATGCGCGCGCCCTTGGCCAGCGACTGCGTGATGTCGGAAGGGCTCGCCTGGCCATCGGTCGGCAGCCAGGAGGCTCCGACAAGATCGCCGGTTTCCATGAGCGGCCACATGGCCTTGACCTCCGCCGGCGACAGCAACTGCATGTCCATGCCGAAGCTTTTCGCCGTCGTCGCCAGCCTTTTGTACTCGGTCCAGCGGTTTGCATTGGTGGCGAGCCTGAGGCACCCGGTCATCTTCCAGCCGGTAGCAAGGCCGGTCTCGGCTTCCAGTCCCTTATAGAGGTCGACGGAGTATTTCAGCACGCGGGTGATCGAAGCCGATGAGCGCAGCTGCCCGACGAGGCCGGCGGCATGCCAGGTCGAGCCCGAGGTCAGCTTGCCCTGCTCGAGCAGCACCACGTCGGCCTTGTGGTCGCGCGCCAGATGATAGGCCGTCGAACAGCCGATGATGCCGCCGCCGATGACGACGATCGCGGCCTGGCTAGGCAATGTCATGATTTCTGTGTCCCGTACTTCGTTCTGTAGTTTTCCAGCGCGCCTTCGAGCCGCGTCAGGTTTTCCTCGGTGTAGGCGACGTAGTCGATGCCGGGCGCGTCGAGATACAGCTCGGACACCATGCTCCACATCGCCTCGCGCAGCAGCGAGGCGCATTGCATGGCCGCGTGCGAGCGGCGGATCGCCTCATCCGGTTCCTTCATGAAATAGGCGGTCAGGAAGGCGAAGGATTCCTCGTCGCTCATGCCGGCGTTGGAGGCCACGCCGGCGAGGTCGAACATCGCCGTGTTGAAGCCGGCATATTCGAAGTCGATCAGCCACAGCCTGTTGCCGTCGTCGAGAATGTTGGCCGGCAACAGGTCATTGTGGCCAAAGACGATCGGCAGCAGTTTCTGCGCGCGCTCCAGCTCGTCGGCCAGCGTCAGCAGGCGCGGCAGGTCGCTGCGTTTGCGGCTGCCGCCTTCTTCAAGCGTGCGCGCATAGTCTCGGATGACATGGAACACCCAGAACATGAAGCCGGCCCCGGAGACGTGATTGGGCATCTCCCGGTGGAAGGCGCGCATCAAGGCAGCGACACGGCCAAGGTTGGCGCGCACATCTTCCGCCTGATAGGTTTTGGCGCCAAGAAACTCCGTGACCAGGATGCCCGGTTCGGCATGGAGGACTGCCGGCGCGAAACCGGCGGCATGGGCCGCCCGCGCCGTCATCACCTCGCGCTCGCGAAAGACATGGTGGAACGGATAGTCCTTGCCGAAGCGAACGACATGTTTGCCGGTCGCGTCCGCGACCACATAGTTGGCGTTGCTCAGACCGCCAGGCAATGGTGCGATTTCGATGCCGCCGGTCCAGCAGGGCAGGGCGCGGATGCGTTCTTCGGCAGTCACAGAATCATCCCTGGTTTGCTGGGGGTTCGATAGGGTGCCATAGACAGCGCAACGACGGTGGAGAGAAACGCAAAAATCTCGTCGGTGCGGGATGCCAGGATCGGTATCCCGCACCGCACCGACGAGCCCCTTGGCCAGGTTTTTGAGCCCGGCATCCGCCCCCGCGGATCTGAAAATTCCTTGCGCCCGGCACGTTCCAAACGGCCTGATGCGTGAGTTGCGGCTCTGCCATCATCCTCCCGTTGCAGCTCCGAACCCTGTCTCGATTTCACGCCAGGGTTGCCCGGTTGTCAAGAAAAAGATGTGACCTTTTTTGGGTGTTTTGCCCGAAACCATAAGATAGCTCCTTTAAAAGCGCTTGAATTACCCTAAAATCGGTCAAATTCTCAGTTCGGGGAACCAAATGGCCCAATCCAAACGCCATGGCGAAATCCTGCGGCTCCTGCAGGAAGAAGGCACCGTCACCATCGCCAGTCTGGCCGACCGGCTGGGCGTGTCGCTCGAGACCGTGCGCCGCGACGTCAAACCGCTCACCGGCGACGGCTCGGTCCTCAAGATGCATGGCGCCATCGGCCTGCCGTCGATGGTCGGCGAAGCGCCGTTCGAACGGCGCATGCGTGAGAATGCCGACGCCAAGCGCGTCATTGCCCGCATGGTCGCCGCCACCATTCGCGACGGCGAATCGATCATGCTCGACACCGGCACGACGACCTCGTTCCTTGCCCGAGAGCTGCTGGGCCACCGGCGCCTGACGGTCGTCACCAATTCGTCGGATATCGCCCGCACGCTGGCCACCATCAACGGCAACAAGGTCTATATGGCCGGTGGCGAATTGCGCAGCGATTCCGGCGCTGCCTTCGGCGCCTCGGCCATCGACTTCGTCAGCCGCTTCTCGGTCAGCCACGCCATCATCTCCACCGGTGCCATCGATGCGGTGATGGGCGTCATGGACTATGACCTGGAAGAGGCCGAATTCGCCCGCATGGTGCTGTCGCGCGGCCAGCGTTCACTTGTCATCACCGATCACTCGAAGTTCGGCCGCCAGGGCCTGGTCCAGGTCTGCGGCTTCGACAGTTTTTCCGAACTTGCCAGCGACCGGTCACCGCCGCGCGATATAGCCGCCGCCCTTGCGCAGGCCGGTGCGCGGCTCAGCATCGCCGGCGGGGAAGCCGGGTTTTAGCCGAACACCAGCGATTGATATCAAACGCGCCTACACTCACATGGTGGCTTGCGGGAATGTCTCTACAGGCAAAGCGCGAAAGCTCATCCGGAAGCAGGCGCCGCTCGGCTCGCCGTCGAGCATCTCGATGCGCCCGCCATGCAGTTGCATGATCTCCTGCACCAGGTTGAGGCCGAGCCCCGCGCCGTGATCCTGCGGGCGCAGCCGGTAGAAGGGTTCGAAGATACGCTCCCGCTCGGCCGGAGGCACGCCGCCGCCTTCATCCCGCACTTCGATGATGGCAGGGGCGGTGACGCCGATAGTGATCTTGCCCGAACAGCCGCCATGCTCGATGGCGTTCTGGACGAGATTGGTCACGGCGCGTTCGATTGCCGTTCTGTCGCCGGTGGCGAAAATTGTTTCTCTTTCCGGTTCGAACGACATCTCGTATCCGGCCGAGAACGCCATCGGCGCCAGGTCGACGATGACGCCGCGCGCGATCGCCACAAGGTCGATCCTCTCGAACGGCGTCGTCTGCCGGTCGAGGCGCTGCAGGTCGAGCAACTGGTCGGTCAGCGTCGAAAGCCGGGCTGCGTCCTGCAGCAGCCGCGCCCGTTCCGGTGTCGCCGGCAGCGAGGCGAGACGCGTGTTGAGGATGGCGACCGGCGTGCGGAGTTCGTGTGCGGCGTCGGTCAGGAAGCGTTTGTGGCGCTCATAGCCCTTGTCGAGGCGCGATAGCGCGGCATTCACCGCCTTCACCAGCGGCGTCACTTCCGTCGGCACGTCCTTCAGCGGCAGTTGCGCGCCGCGCTGGTCGATGTCGATGCGTTCGGCCTCGGCGGCCGCATGGCCAAGGCCCGAAAGCGCGCCGCGCACCACCCAGGGCGTGGCGAACAGCGTGGCCAGTGCCATCAGCCCGGCCAGCGGCAATATCCCTTGCAGGAAAAATTGCGGCGCCTGCTGAAGCAGGCGCATGAGCGAAAGGCCGCCCTTGGTCCCGGTGAAGATCTGGACATTGCCGGCCGCCGTGTCGGTCCAGCGTATCTTTCCCCCGGGCGGCGCGGCTTGCCCGATTGCCTGGTCGATACGGGCATCGCTGATGGTGTCCAGCAGTCCGACAAAGGGCTGGAAGATGGTCGGCACCGTTCCTTCCCGCAGCCGCTGCCCTTGCTTGTCGCGAATGATGAACCAGAGGTCCGGAACTCCAGATCGCAGCTTTGCCATGTCCGGCGTCTCGTTGAGGACAAGCTTGCCGCCGATATCGCGTGCCACCGCATCCGCCAGTATGTCCATCGTGCCGTCCTCATAGTCGTGTGGAATAAGCCCGGTTGCCAGCATGGCGCCAACAATGCCGACGATGATCAGTGTCAGCATCGCGCATTGCAGCAATGCGATGCGCAGCACCAGGCTCCATTTCAGCGAACGCGGGCGCTTGATGGTCATGTCGTCTCGCGCAAGAGATAGCCGACGCCGCGAATGCCGTTGATCGTCACCCCGCCATCGGCGTCGGCGAGCTTGCGGCGCAGGCGCGAGACGTGGGTGTCGAGTGCGTTGGACTGGATCTCATCGTCGAGGCCGAACACCGCTTCCATCAGCGCCTCGCGCTGCACCATGCGGCCGGTCCGCCGCATCAGCGTTTCCAGCACCAGGAGTTCGCGGCGCGGCAGGCTGAGTGGCTCGCCACGGATCGACACCTCGCGATGCCCGACATCGAGCACCAAATGGCCGGCGCGGATGAATTGCGACTGCATCGGTACCGGGCGCCTGAGCAGCGCGCGCAACCGGGCCAGCAATTCCTCGAAAGCGAATGGCTTTGCTAGATAATCGTCCGCGCCCATATCCAGCCCGTCGACCTTGTCCGGCGTATCCCCCTTCGCCGTCAGCATCAGCACGGGCGTGGTGTTTTTCGCCGAACGCATTCTGGGCACCAGCGACAGCCCGTCGCCATCCGGCAACTGGCGGTCGAGCAGTATGGCGTCGTAGCTGTCGGTGGCAACGAAGCCTTCCGCCTCGAGCAGCGAGCCCGCGTGATCGACGACCATGTCATGGCGCTTCAGGGCTGCGCGCAAGGCCGAGACCATTTCGGGCTCGTCTTCGACCAGCAAGATACGCATCCATCATCCTCTCACGAAGGCCACTGCTGGGGGCGCTACAGCGCCAACATTGCGCAAGCATGGCAAATCCTGGCGGCCGGCGGCGACAAGTCCTTTCTTTGCATCTGCCACCTTGCGCAATGTCTATGCAATCCAGTCGCCGCAAACAGCACCGGTCGGCACGAACCGCCATGCCGGCATCAAGGCGTCGGGCCCGAATATGCAACAGGTTTGGGTCCGACGCTGAAACGAAATCAAATGGCCGCACCAAACTGATTGTCGCGCTGCTGTCCGGATTGAGGTTAGCTATGTCTGCAAATGATGCTCTGTCTTTTCTCATGGCCTGGACCGCCGCGCCGTTCAGGATCGGCTCCGTCACGCCGTCCAGCTCCAGCCTGGCGGCGCTGATGACGCGCGACATCGGTCCCGACACCGGCCTGTGCTGGAACTTGGTCCTGGAACCGGCCCGTTCACCCGGGCGTTGCTGGCGCGGGGCGTAAACGAAGAGGATCTGACGTGATCGAATCCGATCTGGACTTTGCCGCGCTGCTCAAGCGGCGCTTTCCCGCCGCCCGGGTGTTCGAAATGGATGCCGTCGGTCTGCGCCACCTTTCGCTATTCCCTAGGCCGTTGGTCGGCGCCGCCGTCAGTGGCCTGCCCTTCCTCCTGATTTCCCCGCGCAAGACGCTCGCCATACTTGAAGGCGTTTTCGCAAACCTTCGTCCAGGCGGCGCGCTCTATCAGTTCACGCTTGGTGGACGATGCCCGTTCGACCAGACGCTGCTCGACCGGCTGGATCTGGAAGCGACACGGGTCGGCCGCACCTTCCGCAATTTCCCGCCGGCGACCGTCTATCGCATCGCCAGGATCAAGACGCTCGGCACCTATGACTGGCGCTTCGCATGACGGGGCCGCTGGCGACTATTCTGGGCTTTGGCCTGTTGGGCGTTTTCTGCCTCGCCTTCACCGAAAAGATCCTGCCCGTGCCGCCGTCGCATGTGCTGCTGCTGTTCCTCGGCATGACGGCGGCGCCGGATGGTTTGACGCTGGCGATCGTGCTGATGGTGACGACGCTTGCCTCCACCAGTGGCTGCCTTGTCTGGGTATGCGGTCGGCCGCCGGGTTGGATTTGACCGTGCCGACAGGCTGGTCGACCGTTTCGGCAAATATGTCTTTCTGCGTCATGTGACCTACTGCAGGCTCGGCCAGGCCTATCGGCGCCATCATGTCCGGGTCTCGTTGCTGGCGCAGTTCATCCCGACGGTGCGCAATTACCTGCCGATCGCCGCCGGCGCGCTCTGTCTTCCTGTTTGGCCCTTTGCTGCCGTAACGCTACTCGGCGCCACGCTCTGGAACGCGGGCTTTCTCTTGACCGGCTACCTGCTGCGCGGCAGTGGCCAGGATTCCTTCACGGTGGGCCTGCGCATCATTGTCATTGTCGTGGCTCTGGAGACGGCATTCATGCTCGCGCTTCGCTATGGCCCCGCATGCCGGCGGCGCATCAAGCTGGTGCTCGGCTGAGCGCCATCTCTCCGGTCATTGGATAAGCTCTGCCGTCGGCTTTCCTTCGCTTCCACGCCGGTGTTTAGTCCGGCCATGGCTTTCACCATCCGCCAGTTGCAGTTCTTCATCGCCGTGGCCGAGCAAGGCACGGTGTCGGGTGCCGCGCAGAACCTCTCCATCTCGCAATCGTCGGTCACCGAAGCGATCAAGGAACTCGAAAGCGATCTTGGCGTCGAACTGTTCGAACGCCATCCGCGCGGCCTCAACATCACCCACAAGGGCCACCAGTTCCTGCGCCATGCGACAAAGATCCTCGCCGATGTTTCCGACGCGCGCCGCTCTTTCTCAGACGAACAGGCGGCAGTGGGCGGACGACTGCAGCTCGGCGTCACCTCGCTGGTCGCCGGTTATGTGCTGTCGGATCTGCTTGCCCGTTATCGCCGTGCCTATCCCGGCGTCGAGGTCTCGGCCATCGAGGACAATGGCGATTATCTCGAACATCTCTTGATCGGCGGCAAGCTCGACATTGCCGTCATGGTCACCTCCAATTTGCGCGACCGCACCGCGCTGCAGTCGGAAATCCTCGAAGTCTCGGCCTATCGGCTGTGGCTGCCGCTCGGTCATCCGCTCGCCAGCGCTGACATCATCAGCATCGGCGACATTGCCTCCGAAACGCTGATTATGTTGACCGTCGACGAGATCGAGGAAAACACCGGCAAGCTGCTGACGGCAATTGGCGCCAAGCCGCATGTCGCCTTCCGTACACGTTCCGTAGAAGCCGTGCGCAGTCTCGTCGCCACCGGCGCTGGCGTGGCGCTGCTGCCCGATCTCGTCTACCGGCCCTGGTCGCTGGAAGGCGACCGCATCGAGTCGCGCGATATTTCCGGCTCCTTGCCGGTGGTCCAGGTCGGCATGGTCTGGCGGCGCGGCTCCGGCCTGCCGCAGGCTGCGCGCGATTTCATCGGCCTTGCCCAATCGCAACGGACGGTCCGCCGCTAGTGTGGCCTACTCCAAGTTGACGTCGCCAGTCTTGCGCTCGCGCCTTGAGACAGAAACCGCCTCCGCCTTGAACGGCCCGATTGGAGCAACCTCGAAGCGGCCGGCGCCGGCAAGCCTGACGGCGCGGCGGAACGTCGGACACTCCATCGGCCGGGCTGCCGGACATCGGGCGGCGTGACGCAAAGCCTCTCGGATCGCGGTCAGGCGCTGGATGGTTTGGTCAAGTTCGTTCGCCTTGGCATCAAGGCGCCTTCGATCCATTTTCGGCAGGCCGTCGGGCGTCAGCATCGCGGAAATCTCGTCCAGTGCAAATCCTCCGGCGCGTCCAAGCGCGATCAAGGCGAGCCGTTCCAGGACGGCCGGGTCGAACAAGCGGCGCTGGCCGCGACGGCCGATCGAGGCAATGAGGCCCTTCTCGTCGTAGTAGCGAAGTGTCGAGGCGGGCACGCCGGTGCGGCGTGACACTTCGGCAATATCCATATCTTTCATGCTTGACCTCAAGTCGGCTTGAACTCGTAGAGTGCTCGCGACGAGCGGTGAGAGCAACAGAAAGTGAGGTCCGTTATGCCACAATCCGCGCAGCCAAACACACGGCAAGCCGCGCTCTGGAATGATGTCAGCGGAAAGGCCTGGGTCGAGATGCAGCCGATCCTCGACGAGGTACTGGCGCCGTTCGAGCGGCTGGTAGTCGATGCCGGCTATCCCGGGGAAGGGGGCAATGTCCTGGACATCGGCTGCGGCGCCGGCGCTACAACTCTGGCGATGGCGCGCCTCGTGGGCAAGGACGGACGTTGTGTTGGGCTTGATATCTCGCAGCCGCTTGTCGCCCTGGCGACGGAGCGCATGCGGCGGGAATTGGTAGCAAACGCAAGTTTTGAAGTGGGCGATGCCCAGGCATATGCATTCGAATCCGGGCACTTCGACGCTGTTGTCTCGCGCTTTGGTGTCATGTTCTTCGATGATCCCGTGGCCGCGTTCACCAACATAAGACGGGCCGCAAGGCGCGGTGGCAAACTCGCCTTTGTTGCTTGGCGCAGTCCGGTCGAGAATGATTTCATGACGACCGCTGCGCGAGCGGCTGCGCCTTTCCTGCCGCCCGCACCCGCGCAAGACCCCGATGCGCCGGGGCAGTTTGCCTTTGCCGACGGCGCCAAGGTGAAGCGGATCCTTGACGCGAGCGGCTGGGCATCGATCGAAGTCGAACAGGCGGACGTCCTGTGTCAGATCGCCCAAGACGATCTGATGACGTATGTCACCCGGCTAGGGTCGGTCGGCGCCGCGCTGCGCGAGGTTGACCGGGCAACGGCCGAAAAAATCACTACGGTGTTGCCTGCTGCGTTCGCGCCTTTCGTGGAGGACGGTGAGGCTCGCTTCAATGCGGCCTGCTGGCTGGTGACGGCGCTGGCTTGAAGGGGCGTCTGGCTATCGGAAAAACCGATATCACCCTTCTGATAAATGAATTTGCGAAACCGGAATTTTCCAAGCACTTTCCGATTCCAGGGATCAAGCCGCCATTCAGAGCGGCATCAAGTCCAACGGACTGACTTTTTCAGTTTGCGCGTGACTTCCTGGCGAAGACCGAAAACCGGCCTTCGCAGTCAGGCGCCTAAATGGGAGATCGACAATGAATTCATTCCTGAAGTCATGCACTGCTCTGACGGTCGCGCTGACCTTTTCCGGTCAGGCCGTCGCCCAGGTCAAGGAACTGGGCAAGGGCGAAGGCCAGGTCAACATCGTGGCCTGGCCGGGCTACATCGAGCGCGGCGAAACCGACAAGGGCTATGACTGGGTGAGCTCCTTCGAGAAGGAGACCGGCTGCAAGGTCAACGTCAAGACCGCCAACACGTCAGATGAAATGGTCTCGCTGATGAATGAGGGTGGTTTCGACCTCGTCACCGCTTCAGGCGATGCCTCGCTGCGCCTCGTTGCCGGCAAGCGCGTACAGCCGATCAACACCGATCTCATCCCGAGCTGGAAGACGGTCGACGAGCGCCTCAAGGACGCGCCGTGGTTCACCGTCGGCGGCGCCCACTACGGCGTTCCCTACCAGTGGGGTCCCAATGTCCTGATGTACAACACCGACGTGTTCAAGGAGGCTCCCAAGAGCTGGAACATCGTCTTCGAGGAAATGAAGCTGCCGGACGGCAAGTCCAACAAGGGGCGCGTGCAGGCCTATGACGGGCCGATCCACATCGCGGATGCCGCCAACTATCTGATGTTCCACAAGCCGGAACTCGGCATCAAGGATCCCTATGAACTGAACGAGGACCAGTACAAGGCAGCGCTCGACCTGCTGCGCGTCCAGCGCACCCTGGTCGGCCGCTATTGGCATGACGCCGCTATCCAGGTCGACGATTTCCAGAACGAAGGCGTCGTCGCTTCCGGTTCGTGGCCGTATCAGGTCAATACGCTGGTTGCCGCCAAGAAGCCGGTCGCTTCGACCATTCCGGAGGAGGGCGCAACCGGTTGGGCCGACACCACGATGATGGAAGCCGACTCGGCCAATCCCAACTGCGCCTATATGTGGATGGAACATTCGCTGTCGCCCAAGGTGCAGGGCGATGTCTCGGCCTGGTTTGGTTCGCTGCCCGTCGTGCCAGCCGCCTGTAAGGGCAATGAGCTTTTGACCGACGAAGGCTGCAAGACCAACGGCTACGACAATTTCGGCAAGATCAAGTTCTGGAAGACCCCAGTGTCGAAATGCGCCACCCAGAACGACCAGTGCGTGCCCTACTACCGCTGGGTGTCGGACTATATCGGCGTCATCGGCGGTCGTTAAGCGCCCTTCCCTCCCCTTGTGGGAGGGTCGACGCGCAGCGTCGGGGTGGGGGTTCGCCCAGACACGATTTTGCCTATGAGGCCGCCCCCCACCGTGGCCTTTGCTGCGACCTCCCCCATCGAGGGGAGGTGTAGTGGCGCGCGAATTCGCATCCCCTGCCAGGATTTGCAGGCGAGGTGATCGACAGAACTAAAATCGGCAACAGACTGACAGCACCATGACATCAGCCGTTTCCTTCCAGAAAGCCTCGCGCCATTTCGGCAGCGTTCGCGCCGTTGACGCGGTCGATCTCGACATCGCGCCGGGCGAATTCTTCGCTATGCTTGGGCCGTCCGGCTCCGGCAAGACCACATGCCTGCGCCTCATTGCCGGTTTCGAGCAGCCGACCTCGGGTTCGCTCTCGATCTTCGGCGAACGCGCCGAGGGCGTTCCGCCCTATCGCCGCAACGTCAACACCGTGTTCCAGGACTATGCGCTGTTCCCGCATCTGAACGTGCTCGACAACGTCGCCTACGGGCTGATGGTCAAGGGCGCCGGCAAGGCTCAGCGGCACAAGGCGGCGGAAGAGGCGTTGTCGCTGGTCCGGCTGCCCGGCTATGGCGCGCGCCGTCCGGGCCAGCTTTCCGGCGGCCAGCGCCAGCGCGTCGCGCTCGCCCGCGCGCTGGTCAACCAGCCCAAGGTGCTGCTGCTCGACGAGCCGCTCGGCGCGCTCGACCTCAAATTGCGCGAGAACATGCAGGAGGAACTGAAGTCGCTGCAGAAGGCGCTCGGCATCACCTTCGTCTTCGTCACCCACGACCAGGGCGAAGCACTGTCGATGGCCGATCGCGTCGCCGTCTTCAACGATGGCAAGATCATGCAGATCGGCACGCCGGAGGATATCTACCAGCGGCCGAAGACGCGTTTTGTTGCCGATTTCGTCGGCTCCTCAAACGTGCTGCCGCCGGACTTCGTCCAGCGTTACTCCGGTCAGCATCGCTGGGGCAGTCTGCGCCCTGAATCCATTCGTGTCGGGCGCGCGGCCAGCGGGGTTGGCGAAGGCGTGTCCGCACGCCTCGTCTCGACCAATTATCTCGGTGCCACGACGAAGCTGGCGCTCGACGCCGACGGGCTGCGGTTGCACGCCATCGTGCCGGCCGGCACGGCCTTGCCGGGGGAAGGCGAGACGGTCGTGCTCACCTTCAACCGCGAGCATCTGCACCTGATGGATGAGCCGGCATGACGAAGGCTTGCGCGAAGCGCCCCCCTCTGTCCTGCCGGACATCTCCCCCGCAAGGGGGGAGATCAGCAGCTTGTCTGCCTCACCAGTTTTGCAGTGTTGGAAGCTGGCGAAGCCTGTGGGGACAGCCAATCTCCCCCCTTGCGGGGGAGATGTCCGGCAGGACAGAGGGGGGTGTGAAGGATCGCGGCCTTGCGGCCATTGATCCAATCAGCACGGCAGCCGCGTCATGACAATCGCCGCGCTCAACCCAAATCCCACCCCCGCCATCCTGCCGGGCAGCGGCGGCTTGCGCGGCGCCCTGTCGGACCTCTTCTGGCGCAAGCCGAAGGTCCTGCTGCTGCTCATGCTGCTGCCGCCCGTGCTGTGGCTCGGCATCGTCTATATCGGCTCGCTGTTCGCGCTGCTGGCGCAGAGCTTTTTCTCCATCGACGAGTTTTCCGGCCTCATCAACCGCGAATTCACCTTGAAGACCTACGGCGACCTGTTCCAGGCCGCCAATCTCGACATCATCCTGCGCACGGTGACCATGGCGGCTCTGGTCACGCTGGCCTCTGCGGTCATAGCCTTCCCGATCGCCTACTACGCGGCGCGCTATACGCGCGGCCGCTGGAAGGCGCTGTTCTACCTCGGCATCATGCTGCCGCTGTGGTCGAGCTATCTGGTCAAGATCTACGCCTGGAAGCTGATCCTGGCCAAGGAAGGCATCCTCACCTGGCTGCTCGCCAAGCTGCACCTGTTGTGGGTGCTCGACGCCTGGCTGTCGCTGCCGGTCGTCGGCGGCAATTCGCTGTCGGTGTCGTTCACCGGCACCTTCATCGTCTTCGTCTATGTCTGGCTGCCGTTCATGATCCTGCCCGTGCAGGCCGCACTTGAGCGCGTCCCCGGCAATCTGGTCGAGGCCTCGTCCGATTTGGGGGCTTCGCCCGGACAGACCTTCCGCAACGTGCTGTTCCCGCTGGCGCTGCCGGGCATCGTCGCCGGTTCGATCTTCACCTTCTCGCTGACGCTGGGGGACTACATCATCCCGCAGATCATCGGCACGTCGCGCCTGTTCGTCGGCCAGGCGGTCTATTCGCAGCAAGGCACCGCCGGCAACATCCCGCTCGCCGCCGCCTTCACCGTGGTGCCGATCGTCATCATGGGCTTCTATCTCTGGGGCGCCAAGCGCATGGGGGCCTTCGATGCGCTCTGATGGTTCCCAGTCGGCTCCGCGCGGCCTAAAGATAGACGCCGCCTGCGGGCTGCTGTTCCTGCATCTGCCGATCCTGCTGATCTTCGTTTATGCCTTCACCACCGAGGAGAAGAGTTTTGTCTGGCCGCCGCCCGGACTGACGACGCAATGGTTCGCCGTCACCTGGAACCGGCCGGATGTCTGGCAGGCGCTGTCGCTTTCGGTCAGGGTCGCGGCCATCTCGACAGCGATTGCGCTCATCCTTGGCACGCTCTGTTCGGCGGCGGTGTCGCGGACAAAATTCTTCGGCCGCGAAACCATCTCGCTGCTGGTCATCCTGCCGATCGCGCTGCCCGGCATCATCACCGGTATCGCGCTGCGCTCGGCCTTTTCGCTTGCCGATATCCCGTTCTCGTTCTGGACGATCGTGCTTGGCCACGCCACCTTCTGCGTCGTGGTCGTCTACAACAACGCCGTCGCCCGTTTCCGCCGCACCTCCGGTTCGATGATCGAGGCGTCGATGGATCTCGGCGCCGACGGTTTTCAGACCTTCCGCCATGTCGTGCTGCCCAACATCGCCACGGCGCTGCTTGCCGGCGGCATGCTGGCCTTCGCGCTGTCCTTCGACGAGGTCATCGTCACCACCTTCACAGCCGGCCAGCAGCAGACGCTGCCGATCTGGATGCTGGAAGAGCTGATCCGTCCGCGCCAGCGCCCGGTCACCAATGTCGTCGCCATGGTCGTGGTGCTGGTGACGCTCCTGCCGATCCTTGCCGCCTATTACCTCACCCGCGACGGCGATCAGATCGCTGGAAGCGGGAAATGAAAAACAGCGAATAGGGAGTAGCCAATAGCGAATAGGGAAGATCGACGGTCAAACCCTACTCGCTATTCGCCACTCGCTATTCGCTCCTGTTAAGGGAGAAACCTTATGGACACCCAAATGCTGATCGGCTCGAAATTCGAGAAGGGTACCGAGACCGAGGAACCGATCCTCAATCCCAAGACCGGGGCGACCATCCTCAACCTGCCCGAGGCCAACCAGGCACAGATCGAGGCGGCTGTCACTGCCGCCGAACAAGCGTTCGTCTTGTGGTCGCGCACCACGCCGGCCCAGCGCTCAGGCTATCTCCTGAAGATCGCCGACCGCATCGAAGCCGACGCCAAGGGGTTCGCCACGCTCGAGGCGCTCAACTGCGGCAAGCCGATCAACGCCGTGCTCAATGACGAAATCCCGGCGATCGTCGATTGTTATCGCTTCTTCGCCGGCGCCGTTCGCTCGATGCCGGGCGTGGCCGCGGGCGAATACATTCCCGGCCACACCTCGATGGTCCGCCGCGACGCCATCGGCATCGTCGCTTCCATCGCGCCGTGGAACTACCCGCTGATGATGATGGCCTGGAAGTTGGCGCCGGCGATCGCCGGCGGTAACACCGTCGTCTTCAAGCCGTCCGAGCAGACACCGCTGACGGCGCTGAAGTTGGCAAAAATCCTTGCCGAGATCCTGCCCAAAGGCGTCGTCAACGTCGTGCTTGGCCGCGGCGACAGCGTCGGCAACACGCTGATCAACCACCCCAAGGTCAACATGATCTCGATCACCGGTGATGTCGCCACCGGCAAGAAGGTGCTGCAGGCGGCCGCCAAGTCGGTCAAGCGCACGCATCTCGAACTCGGCGGCAAGGCGCCGGTCATCGTCTTCGACGACGCCGACCTCGGCGCCGTGGTCAATGGCCTGCGCGCCTTCGGCTATTACAATGCCGGCCAGGACTGCACCGCCGCCTGCCGCATCTACGCCGGCAAGAAGATCTACGACAAGCTCGTCGCCGATCTGTCATCGGCCGTCTCGACCATCAAGTACAACCGTCCCGACGACACCGAAAACGAGATCGGTCCGCTGATTTCGCGCCGCCAGCGCGACCGCGTCTCCAGCTTCGTCGAGCGCGCTTCGGAACTGAAGCACATCGAGATCACCACCGGCGGCAAGCCGGGCGAGGGCTCCGGCTTCTACTACCAGCCGACCGTCGTTGCCGGCGCGCTGCAGGAAGACGAGATCGTACGCCGCGAAGTGTTCGGGCCGGTCGTCTCGGTCACTCGTTTTTCCGAGGTCGACGAGGCTGTGAGCTGGGCCAATGACAGCGACTACGGCCTGGCGTCATCGGTATGGACCAAGGACGTCTCGCGGGCCATGGCGACGGCCGCGCGCCTGCAATATGGCTGCACCTGGATCAACACCCATTTCATGCTCACCAACGAGATGCCGCATGGCGGACTGAAGCAGTCCGGCTACGGCAAGGACATGTCGCTCTACGCGCTGGAAGACTACACCGCCGTGCGCCATGTGATGGTTGCGCATAGCTAGCTTTCCCTTCTCCCCGTTCACGCAGGACTGTCCGGGGAAAGTTATTCATATATGAAGGCCATCTGATTGAGGGAGGATCGGTCTCTTGGTCGGCTCGGATTGACCGGCGGCGGCTTGTCGATGGCGTGTATTTTTCGCCGCCCGAACAAGTATTGGGCGACCAGCTCTGTGAACCTCAGGATTGGAATGGCGACACGGCTGTTGCGCGCGGCGATGCGCAGCAGCGCATAGGCGATCATTGCCGCGAAGAGTTGCAGGCGGATTGCATTGCCGTTGTTGCCCAGGAACTTGCCGATCTTGAGGTGCTGCTTGATCCAGCGGAACAGAAGCTCGATTTGCCAGCGGCCTTTGTAGAGCTGCCCGATCTCGACTGCGGAGCGCTCCATGTCGTTGGTCAAAAGCATGATGGTGTCGCCTTCCTGGCGCTGGATGCGCAGGCGCCGCAGGCGTATCGGCAGCTTGCAAGCGCCCTTGCTGACCAGGTTCACCTCACTGTCTTCCAGGATCAGGAAGCCGTCGCCCTGCGGCTCGGCCACGGGGCGGTTGCACACCTGCGCCAGCCTCATGTTGGTCTTGGGCCGCGTCACGAAGACCGACCCGGCCTCGGCGATCGCCGTCCACCAGCCATAGTGGCAATAGCCCTTGTCGAACACATAGGTCGCCGCGGACTCGATAGTGATCCGGCGACCGATCTGGGCGTCGTTGACGTTGGCGTCGGTGATGTCGAGGACGCGCGGATGGTCGGCCTTCGGG